>MIBM01000358.1:1925-7803 GCA_001830645.1 Spirochaetes bacterium RIFOXYC1_FULL_54_7 | reverse complement strand
CGCCGCAGGCCTTTCAACAGGAGGTTGCTCTCCGATATGCCAGTGATGTCCCCTGCTGCAATGTAGCTGTAGAGTGTCTTCTCGCAGATTCTTGTCTCACTGGGCCACCCGTTGGTCTTGAAGTGCTGGATGATGGCATAGGGGCTGTAGTGGAGTTCACGTACGAACCCGGAGACCCGCTCCACCAGGGCCCAGTCCCTTCCCAGCTTCAGATCAGGACCCTTCCCACCACTCTTCCGGTCGGCGTCGTTCTGGGCATACTCGGCATTGTATTCCCAACGCTCAAAAGGTTCTGCACCCAGTTCGTGCAATACCATGCCCCGTTTCAGTTCCCTGCGTATGGTTCTCTCGCTCTTTCCCAGCATCTGGCCCATAAGTGTCGGGCTTTTGGTCTTCTGGTATTTCTTTGACCCTATGTAGTGATACTGCAGCGTCAGACGCTCCCCCCAGGTGAAATGCGTATGCTTGCATACCGGTTCCATGATAAGTTTCGTTCGTCCCATGGGTGCCTCGTTATTCTTGCGTTCAGTTAAACCAAGTCTAACAGAGGTCCATGGGACTTTCTTTTTTATTCCGCGTTTCGGCGGACATTTAATTGTACTGTTCACCCCCCCTAAAAAAGGGGCAAAAACTGATTGACATGGAAGAGAAACTGATGTAGTGTTTTAGCGCGCAGTAAATCAAGGTTTTGCACCCTGTATTGACGCCCTGAGTCGCTACTAACGACTTGGGGCGTTGCCGTTTTTCTCCTACGGAGCCCAACAGCAATATTCTTTATACAACAACATGGTGAGTATGTCCATATCTACCTCTACCATATGCAGTATTCAAGCTTATCTTTCTACCATCCAGCGGATGCGTTATGATTGCCTTCACTTTTATTTTCCAATTAGCGGAAATCGGTTTTTCTATCAAAAACATTTATTCACGTATTTTTGGCCTGAATTCTAGAATAGATGGTGTCTTAGTGATAGTCACACCTGTGAGTGTGGAGAAGTCAGCAGCGTCTAAAGAGGCCTCTTCAAAGCACCGCAACGAGGAGTATTCACCTGTACTTTCTAGCAAGGCAAAAGCCTGTTTAAATAAGCTTGGGTTTTCTACCGGCAATTCGGAATCGAGGGGCTCATGAGTTCTAGCTTTAGGGCCGTAGCGTTCTATTAACCTTAGATAGAAATATGATTCCTGATCAGAACTGAATATACCCAAGTCTTTCCCCCGATGTACTATCGCAGCAAGAGATAGTTTCCATCGACGTTTGGTAGATAGGAGCGCTTCTGGGGCTATCTTAAATACCTCCTGAACATAGGATTTTGCAGGAAATAGGAATGCACCTGCAAATCTGTTAGCCTGGGTTTCCATCAATTCACAAGCAGGGTTCGAAGGTTCAAAATCATCGGAAGATGAAAGACGATGCAGCATCAGATGCCCTAATTCATGTGCCAGGCTGAAACGAAATCGACAAGAACTTGCATCCCGCGGTGGAGAAGGTAATAGGACAAAAGGTTTTCCTGCTCTCCAGCAGGATGCTCCGCTTGTATCCTTGGACATTCCAATCCGGCCGATAATAATTCCCATTGCTTCACACAGCGCCATCAGATTTGGTATCGGACCCAGTCCCAATCCCCAATGCTTTCGAAGATCCAGTGCTAGCATCTCTATATCATCAAGGGTAAGAGCATGGAAATCCTCTACTTCAAGCATGTTCGTTTCTGGGAACTCAATATATCTCCCTACTAGGGTATACAATTCAGCAAACCAAGTCTCAAACTGTTCTACCTGTTCAAGAGCCGAAAGGGTCATCCTTTTCAAACGCCGGTAGCTTAATGAATTCTCCCGAGGTTCAACATTAGGCCGTGGTGATCGAAAGTAGGCAACTGGGACTCGTAGAATTCTACTGAGAGCGAGTACCACATCAGGGCCGGGAGATCGGATACCCTTTTCATACGCAGAAATCGAAGCCCCGGTGATTTCGACGCTTTCACCAAGAGAACGCATGGAAATATTACGCGCACGACGCGCTTCGGTTAGCCGTGCACCTTCAAAAGAAACTATATCCATTGTCATGCCTCGTTGGTTCGAAGCTCTTTCTTTCTTCCGAATTTCGGCTGCGGAATCTTCTCATCCTCAACCTGGGCATTCCGGACTGCCACAGAAAGATCAAGAATCAAGGATGCATAGAGTCCACCATTGGAATCTGGGATTGTTATACTTGCGAAGGAACCTAACTCATCTACACCATATTCAATTCTAAAAAAGACGGGAAGATCATGGCCTGATACTTCATTGAACAGGGGAAGCTGTCGAGAGGGATTGGACGATCGATAATCCGATTGATATAAGGGCTGCTCCAGATATCCACGTCGGTCTGGAGCTTGAACAGGCAACATATTGAAACCCGACTTCTGTATAAAAAGCTTATTGACACCTTGGGACCGCACATCGCTGGCTTTTAGTCCTAGGTTTCTTTGCACACCACACATCTGATATAGAGCGTTTTCCACGAGACGACTACGACATCGAGCTCGATGATCCCGTCCTATACCAGTATCGTATCCTTGGTTTGAGCACATCTCAATCTCAGCGGCTGCAAGTCCCTGCACGATAGCGTCACGGATGGCTGTGACAATGGTTTTACCCAAAAAACTTTCTATTTTCATGTCAACATTTTACGGTATTTAATGCAATATGTCAACATGCAAACCTTGCTTCTTTATTTTTTACCAGCCTTGGTAGAATTAAATCCTTCAGCCTAGGCTATACCCACATGTCAGGAGGTTTAGTAAGATAAACCAAGGCACTAGACAGAATCTACACTGTGTACTTTTCTTTCCTTGCTTTCACCAACTTACCCCGAACACCAGCACTTTTTCGATAAAGCGTCTCATCGTCAGGATGTTGGTATTGACTTCTGGAGACCTGGACCGAATGCCCTGCAAGCATTGCCACTTCGCTTTCATCCAGGGCTTCCAGCGAATAGGTCACAAAGCTGTGCCGCAGCCAGTACGGTGTCCACCAGGTAGCATCATAGCCTAACCGCTCCAATGCCCGTTTGAAAGCCTGTCCTATGGCCGCATTGCTTACAGGGGTGGTCCCGATCACGGTAAAATGAAATCGTCATCACCATTGAAGCGGCTTTTAGCCCGCCAGATAGCCAGTTCCTGGACGGTACGTTCCTGCAGGTACCCGGGCTTCACATTGCCGGCCTTTGTTCCTTTGACCTCGTTGGCGGTATTCCCATCGATGGCCGAACGGATAGGGATGAATGCCCGGTCCGGATAGTAATCCTTCCAGCGCAGCGCTCGTGGTTCCCCGGACCGGGTCCCGGTATCATAGAGGGTCAGCATGAGAGCTGCATACATGGAATTGCCCCATACCCGCACCATCGCACCATGGGAGGGAGGGAACAGTTCTACCAGGACCTCCCTGGTTAAAGCTCCTCTTGGCCGCTCCGGATCCTTGGAATACTTGATAATTCCGGCAGTCGGATTGATATTCACAATTTTGAGGGACACCCATCGGTCAAACATAAGCTTTACTGAATAGAGGATCTTGGTCCGGCTGCTCCTGGTCAACGGCTTGGCTAACTTGGGAGTTGCGGATCCATCCCTGGCTGTATAACGGGAGGCCTCTCGTATAGCCTTGTCTATATCATCGCCGATGATCTCCCGGACATCATACTCTCCCAGGAGTGGAATAATGTAGTTTTCGACGTGCCCCTGCCGGATTCCAAGGCTCGAAGTAGTCATACGCCGCCCTTTGGCTATCCGGTCTTTGTACCAGTCCCCGTCTGGATCAAAGAATCCCTGGGCCAAATCTTTCATCAGCAAGCGTTTTTCAGGTTCAGCGAGCAACCGGTTCTTGTTCCTGCGCCCCCAGACCAGGGCTTTTTCAGGATCCTGTTCAGGGGTCATATGGTACCGTTCCGGCGCTTCCCTAAACGCGACCATGAACCGGCCTGATGCATGGTCAAGCTTGAATTTGATCTCTTTCGGTGGTCTTGCCATGGTAAAAATGTAGTACATGAAGTGGGTTTTGAGAAGTGTTTCGAGGAGAGAAAAAATAAAACCTGCTGTAGTAAGTACTTACAGCAGGTTTTTTAGCCCCTAGGGGAGTCGCCCCTACAATCGCGTGCATCCTGCACGCTCTTTCCGGGCCGGGGCAAAGCCCTGTCGGCGCCTTCCATGGCGCATTTTCGCCGCATTCGCGGCGCGGGCTTTGCCCGTTCGACTCCCCTAGGGCTTATAAACGAAAAAGACCCGGCGGTAGCCGGATCTTTTTCGTTTAGCCCCTAGGGGAGTCGAACCCCTCTTTAAAGATTGAGAATCTTTTGTCCTAACCGATAGACGAAGGGGCCTTTGAGGGTAAACTGTGGGGGTTTACGGTCATTGGCAGGACGTTCGGTCTGATGTCTTTCAGGAAAGCAGGTTCCCTGTTTAGTTCCCCAGGGAGGATTTGAACCCCCACGAGCAGATCCAGAGTCTGCCGTGCTACCATTACACAACCGGGGAATGTACCAAGCTTCGATGCAATTTACTTAAAACAGGCATTCGTGTCAATATACCGACATCACCGGGTTCAGCAATGATACTGTCTGCCGTCAATGTTCATCAAAGAGGGCCAACAACTCTGGATGATGGAATAGTTTGGCATATTTCCTGGCTGTAAGGCCAAGCTTGTCCGGAAGGTCGGGATCGGCGCCGCTTTCAAGCAGCAGTCTGGACATTGCCACATCGTTGCGGCCCACACTCAAAATCAACGCGGTCTGGCCATCCTTGCTCTGAAGGTCGGGATTGGCACCCCGTGACAACAAATAGTGGAGAAGGCCCTCGTCACCTTGCTGGGCGGCGTCCATGAGGGCGGTATAGCCACGGTCGTCGCTCTTGATGTCTATATCACAGCGATGGTCAAGCAGGAAAACGACCATAGTCTGGTTCTTGGCCCTGGCGGCCAGGCACAGCAGGGGGACACCATGTTTATCCCGTAGATCCACAGGGTAGCCGGACTTCAGGAACAGGCCAACGGCCTTTGTGTCGCCATCCAGAAGACACTGAATCATGGATTCAGCATGCCAGGAGATACCGAGTTCCAGGAGAGTGCTTCTGGCCTGTCTGAGTTCGGCCCTGACCAGCCAGTCTACGCGCTCGGCCAGGTAATAGTTGGCAGCCTCGTCGCCATCGTCCAGTACATGGAGGTCGGAGAGCCAGGGCGGTAGTTTGAGGTCGCCGTCCTTCCGGTACAGGCACAGGGGTCTACCCTGGCCCCTGGCATATCCTATTACGAAGGCAAACCAGGGCGTCTCAAGGGTCTCTGCATCAAGGGCACACAATATATGGGTTGCCGGCTTGAAGTATGAGTCTATCCGTGACCGTTTGAGCCCTTGCCAACCAGCGTTGAATTGAAGGCCGTAACTGCCTATGCCCGAGGCCGACAGTGAGTGTATGAGTTCTTTTGCGAGCCCTACGGTGCCTGGTGAAGCCGTAACGGCTATCTTCAATGCTGCCCCCGATATCGCGGCGCCCGGTTGAGCGCCACCAAGTCATCAACATGAACGGCCAGCGCCCCCATATCGTTCTTGGGAACCCCAAGCAGGAGGAACGCGCTATTCCCTTCAAGGATCGGCATAAGCCGGGCATAGGCTTGAGGGAAAAGCACGGTCTCGAAGACCCCTGACTCGTCGGTAAAGGACCGGAAGCACATGAGCTGGCCACTGGCCGCCATGACATCCTTGCCTGCGGTGGCCACACCAAGGAGGCTCACCGGCCTGCCCACCAGATCGACCAGCCCGCTTGATGGTACAAGATCAGGCCAGCCAAGAGAGGCGGCCATGCATCGGGCCCGCACGGCGAACAGAGTGGCGGGGCGCACCGTAAGCAGTACG
>MIBM01000358.1:0-1893 GCA_001830645.1 Spirochaetes bacterium RIFOXYC1_FULL_54_7 | reverse complement strand
TGCATGTCGGTGGACGCCAGGCCGGAAACAGCTCGGACCCGGCCCGATGGTTGCCAGCAACCCCGTGGATACCGTCACTCCCGGATGCGTTTCCGCCACGCCTGTTGGCGGCACCACCGCGGGAGGCTCCACGGCGCCAGTGATGATAGACCCACAGCATGGCGGGGCGACTCAGGCCGCCGTCGGCGGCTCCCTGCCCATCCAGGGCACCTGAGCGCACGAGCACCCTGCAGTCGTCATAGGATGGCCTGAGGCGGACCAGAAAATCTGAAAAGCCGGTGTAGAGGCCCCGGATCTGACGTTCGGCCACGATGTGGTAGGCGGTATCCTGGTCCAGGCCGGCTATCTGCATGAGCCCTGCCCGGATGCTGCCGCTGGCAGGGTTATGACTCGACTCCGGCAGGCAACCTGGCCCCACTGAATGTTCCGTGCCAGCGGTACGTGCCGGTTTTTCGCGGCTGACTTCGTACTTTACGGCGCTCTGGTTCACGTCCGGGGGCAGGACCGTGTAGCCGAGCCGTACAGCTTCATCCACATAGGTCTGTATGCCATAGAAGCCACCGCCGTTGTTTATCACCGACACAATGAAGGCCCCGGGATGGTTGGCCTTCATCCAGGCTAGTCGGTAGGAGACCAGGGCATAAGAGGCTGAATGGGCCTTGCAGAACGAGTAGCCATCAAAGGACAGCATCATGTCCCAGAGTTTTTCGGCGTCGTCTGCCGGCACCCCTCTGGCCAAGCAACCGGCCATGAAGCGTTCCCTGAAGGATGGTATGGTTGGCCCCTTGCGCTTCTTGGTAAGGGCCTTGCGCAGGCCGTCTGCCTCCACGGCGCTGAAACCAGCCGCTGCCATGGCCACCCGCGAGACGTCTTCCTGGTAAACCATGATGCCGTGGGTCTCGACCAGGGCCTCCTCGGCCGGAGCAGCCAAGTGTGGCCAGGGAGCGCCATGAAGGCGCCTGACATATTCGTTTATGTAGCTGTTGGCCGCCGGGCGGATGATGGAACTGGCTACCACCAGATGCTCGTAATCCGCTGTGCGCATCTTGCCCAGAAGCTGGCGGGTCGCCGGCGACTCGATATAGAATATTCCGATGGTGTTGCCCGCCTCTATGAGTGCCCTGGCGCTTGGCTCGGCCAGGGGATCGAAACGTTCCCAGGCTGATTCCTCGCTGGCAATTGGCTGGACTTCATCTGCCGGCTGGATCTTCCCTGCTGACGGGGCTTCTTCTACTGGTTGGCCAGGCAATCGAGGTCCGGGCAACCTGTAATCCGGGGTCACCAGGTTTATGCAGTCCCGGAGTACTGCAAGGGAGCGGTTGCCCAGGAGGTCTATCTTGACCAGGCCGGCCCTTTCGGTGCCGTCCTTTTCCCAGGCCAGTACCGGCAGGCCTGTGAGGCTCGGCTGTACGTGGGTATAGTCGCGGATTGGCCCGGGAGTTATGACCACTCCTCCTGGATGGGTACCTATATACCTGGGTACGCCGGCAAGCAGCGATGACGCATGGGCCAACTCGGCAGGCAGGGCTTCGGTTCCTCCATGGCGCCAGGTTCTTACCAGATTGTCCACTTCATCGAGGTTCTTGCCCAAGGCAAGGGCTGCCTCACGGACCTTGCTGCGCCCGCTGAAACGGCAGTGATCGGCCACCATGGCAGCCCGGCCGGCATAGTCCTTGAAAACCCGCTGCAGCACGGATGGCCTCTCATCCCAGGGAAAATCCACATCGATGTCAGGCGGATCCACACGTCCTTCGTTGAGGAAGCGCTCAAAGAACAGATCGTGGGCCAGGGGATCGACGTGGGTTATGCCCAGCAGATACGAAACAATGCTTGAGGCGGCGCTGCCACGACCGCAGGTTCGCGGGCAGGTGGAAACAATGTCCCGGACCACCA
>MIBM01000357.1 GCA_001830645.1 Spirochaetes bacterium RIFOXYC1_FULL_54_7 | reverse complement strand
CCGACCCATATCGAGAATTTCGGCAGGGCTGTGTGCGTTGGCGGAGGCATCGGTGTAGCGCCTATGCACCCCATAGCCCAGGCCCTCAAGCAGGCAGGCAACCATCTTACCGTCATCATGGGCGCCCGGACCAAAGACCTGATAATAATGGAAGAAGAAATGCGTGCCCTGGCTGACGATCTGATCATCGTCACTGATGACGGCAGTTATGGCCGCAAGGCTCTGGTTACTGTTCCTCTTGGCGAACTCTGTGCCCAGGATCCCAAGCCGGATCTTGTGGTGACCATAGGCCCGCCCATCATGATGAAATTCTGTGCCGAAACCACCAGGCCTTTCGGTGTCAAGACAGTTGCCTCCTTGAATACCATCATGATAGATGGTACAGGAATGTGCGGTGGTTGCAGGGTCAGCGTTGGAAACAAGACCAAGTTTGTCTGTGTGGACGGACCCGAGTTCGATGCACACCAGGTAGACTGGGACGGCATGATGCTGCGCCTGCGCGCCTATAAGGGCGCCGAAGACGAGGCCCACAAGGCCCTGCACGCCGCCGAGCACGCAGCTGACCACGCGGGAGGTGGGTGCAGGCTGGACAAGCTACTTGATGACAAGGCTTCCGGAGGATCACGATGAACCAAGATGCCATAGGCTCTGCCACCGTAGCGGCTTTCACTCCTGCCCATGGTCATTCAGATACGGTGAGTGCCGCAGGAATGGCCCAGGCTGCCGAAAGCGTGCTGACTGCCATCGAAGGAAAACAGCTGACCAACAAGGAGAGAATGGTACTACCGGTTCAGGACATGCCTTGCCAGGGCCCGGTCGAACGTGGCCACAACATGGCCGAGGTAGCCCTTGGCTACACCGAGGCCCAAGCCAAGGTTGAAGCCGCCCGCTGCCTTCAGTGTAAAAATGCTCCTTGTGTGGCCGGCTGCCCGGTAGCCATAGATATCCCCAAATTCATCGGGCTGGTGGCGGAAGGCAAGTTCCAGGGAGCCGCCGATGTGATCCGGGAGGCCAACCTGCTTCCCGCCATCTGCGGTAGGGTCTGTCCTCAGGAGGTGCAGTGCCAGTTGCCCTGTACCCTTG
>MIBM01000356.1 GCA_001830645.1 Spirochaetes bacterium RIFOXYC1_FULL_54_7 | reverse complement strand
TGGACGAATAGAGCGAGGCGCCGATGATCGCCTTGACTGGGCTGCCCTGGGTTATACCGTCCATAATATATATGGCGTGATCGAGAACTATTGCCTCAGGATCGCAAAGTTTTTTGAAAACGGAATCGGGCAGGATGCCTGGCACAAGGAATTGCTTCGCCGCATGACCCTGGCTATCGGTGACCTGCGACCTGCATTGCTGGATGATGAAGCGTTGCTTCTTATCGACGAACTCCGTTCATTTCGACACCTGTTCAGGAATTTATATGCGCGCCCCCTGGATCCCGAGCGGGTGCGGTTTGTGCAGGCTAAAGTAATACCGGCTTCCGAGGCGTTCTTCCGAGCGCATGAATCCTATGTCGTCAAGCTAACTACGATTGCTGAAAATCTGTAAGAAGTACCCGGATGGCTGTTCTTCAGTATTTCCTATGGGCTTCTAAAACATCAATAATCCAGGAGCATGTATGCGCATCTTCAAGACCATCCTCGTAACCGGCGGCGCCGGCTTCATCGGCTCAAACCTCATCCACTACCTCTTCGGGCAGGCGGGCTTTCAGGGCCGCATCGTCAACCTGGACGCCCTGACCTACGCCGGCAACCTCGAAAGCCTCGCTGACATAGAGAAGCAGTACGGCGGTTCGCGCTATTTCTTCGTCAAGGCTGACATCTGCGACAGGTTAGCTGTGGAGAAGGTCTTTGCCGACTATGCGGTAGATGCCGTTTGCCATCTGGCCGCCGAGAGCCACGTGGACCGCTCAATTCTCGGCCCCGAGGCCTTTATCAAGACCAACGTGATGGGCACCTTTACCCTGCTGGACGTGGCCCGTAACGCGTGGAAGGGCAGGGACGATGTACTGTTCCACCACGTGAGCACCGACGAGGTGTTCGGCTCCCTGGGCGATACCGGCTTCTTTACCGAGGCCACGCCCTACGACCCCCGCTCCCCCTATTCAGCTAGCAAGGCCTCCAGCGACCATCTCGTGCAGGCCTACCACCACACC
>MIBM01000355.1:5489-6810 GCA_001830645.1 Spirochaetes bacterium RIFOXYC1_FULL_54_7 | reverse complement strand
GACCGGAGAACATTTCCGCCTTCATAGCCGAGCCAATGGTCGGCGCAGCCCTTGCCGCTGTTCCCGCACCTGCCGGTTATTTCGAGAAAATCCGCGAGATATGCGACAAATATGAAGTCCTGTTCATTGCCGACGAAGTCATGACAGGCTGGGGACGTACCGGCAAACCCTGGGCCATAGACAACTGGGGCGTCACTCCGGATATCGTGGCAACGGCCAAAGGGATGACCTCTGGATACATGCCCATCGCGGCTACCATTGCCAAGGAGAGCATCTGGGCCGTGCTGGAGAAGAACAATTCTCCGTTCAAGTCGGGCCATACCTTGAATGCCAATATTGTCGCCTGCGCCACAGCCCTGGCCTCCATTGCCTATATGGAAAAAAACAGACTGACCGAGAATTCTGCCGCCAGGGGCACACAGCTGATGAATGGCCTTGAAAGCATGGCCGACCGACATGCCATCATGGACCGGGTCAGCGGACTCGGACTGATGGTCGGTTTCGAATGCGTGAAGGACAAAGCGACCAAGGTTCCTTTCCCCCAATCCACCAATATCAGTAAAATGATCGAGAACGCAGCGCTTGGCCATGGACTTGTGATATTCCCCTGTTCGGGATGCCTTGACGGTGTCGAAGGCCACATGATCATGCTCGGGCCGCCCCTGGTCATCACCGAGAGCCAGACAGACGATCTTCTCAGGATACTTGAGAAGGCCATCACTGACGTGGAACGGCAACTTGGACTATCAACCTGAAAAAGCAATGCAAGACAGCATATCGGAGTCAACCATGAGTAATTCCTACTTCCACCGGGTTCATCGGCTTTCACCTACCATGTTCTGGATCAACAATCCCACACGCGATGAAGCAAGGCTTGCCATCGAAAACGGGGCTCTTGGATGCACGAACAATCCTTCCTTCAGCCACAAGATGCTTGGCCAACCGTCGGAGAGCACTCAGGCATGGCAATTCCTGAACGAAGCGGTCAAGGAAACGAAGGACGATGACGAAGCCGCCGCCATATACCAGAGAAAGCTCGTCAAACCTATCCAGGAAATCTTCTACCCCATGTGGCTCGAGAGCAATGGAGCACATGGGTACGTAAGTATCCAGGGGGACCCGGTCCATGAACACGATCCGAAGGTCATCATCGCGGAAGCAAGAAAAAATGGAAGCCTCGGGAAGAACATAGCCATCAAGATACCCTGCACCAAAGCAGGACTTTCCGCCATGGGAACCCTCATTCCCGAAGGATATCCTATCAATGCTACCGAAATCATGTCGGTGGCCCAGGGCATCGAACTCTGCGAGATGTATAAAT
>MIBM01000355.1:5284-5470 GCA_001830645.1 Spirochaetes bacterium RIFOXYC1_FULL_54_7 | reverse complement strand
GCACCCGTGATAATCGGTGGTGGGGCACGACAATTGCGGCATTTCACCGAGATGGTTGGGGGACACCAGGTCGTGACCATCAACTGGAAAGGAACAGCCGACATCCTTATCGAACAGAACCCGGATGTCATGCACAGGTTCTTCAACCCTGTACCACCTCTCGTCGTTGACGAACTCCTGGAGAAA
>MIBM01000355.1:1265-5276 GCA_001830645.1 Spirochaetes bacterium RIFOXYC1_FULL_54_7 | reverse complement strand
TTTCAGGAGGGGATGGGATGTCAAGGGGCTCAAGGTCGATGAATACGAGGAATTCGGCCCTGTGGAACTGTTCCGAAGCATGTTCCTGAAGTCGTGGAATTCGGTTTTGCAGGAGATCGGGAATCTCAGGGCCCAGTAATCAGCAGGGCAGGGCAATCAAGCTACTGCTCCCGTTATTGCATCGAGTCCTCTTGAAGTTGTATAGTCGGAAATACTATCAAGAGGATCTTGTAATGTTTCATCCGAAGGGTCGGAAGTGCTGCCCGACAGTGGGAAAGCCAATGCCAACTTTCAAGGAACGCTCATATGAACAAAAATGATACGCACTTCCCGAATCTGTCTGAATTCCTGTTCGACAAGATTGCTGAAAAAATCCTTGCCGGCAAGTACCAGGAAGGCCAGAAACTCATCGAGACCGAGATCATGGAAGAGTTTTCAGTCAGCAAGTCTCCTGTCCGGGAAGCTCTGCAGGGACTCATGAAGGTCGGATTGGTACAGTACAAACCACGGCGAGGGTGTTATGTCAACACCATTTCGGCCACGGATGTAGTGAATCATTATGTCGTGAGGGCAACTGTAGAAGGTCTTGCGGCAAGACTATCGTATCAGACCATCACTCCGGCAAAACTGCAGGAATTGAAGTCTTATTACACTATGATGAAGGAAGCCGCAGAAAAATCTGACCTGCGAGGGTATCTCGCTTCCCACGACCTCTTTCATGGATTCTTCGCAGAGAACAGCAACAATGAAATACTGATCGATTTCTGTAAAAGCCTCCGTATCCAGAATCTGAGATACCGGATGCAATTCCTCAACATCGACATAAGCCACGACGTCCTTACCCACGATGATCTGATCACCCATCTTGAATCCAGAGACCTGGCCCCAGAAGGTTATCAAAACCTCATGGAAGAGCATATCAGATCCGGTTTGTACAATTTCCAGAATTCATATATCGGGAAAAACTGAGGCTCTGACCCGGTAACCTGGACTGGATCCTCAGGATCAATCCAGGTTTTCCAGGTCCAAGTTACTAGAGAATTTCCTTTAGATAGGTGTATACCGTTCCTACATCCTGATTATGATATCCTGCATCACTTGCGCCTTTCAGCAGGTCATAAAGTATACCAGTAACAGGAATCCTGAAAACATCCTTGCAATAGCCTATATCCTTGAGCGCCAGACCCAGCTCGAATTTCCTGCTGAAATCCCCGGTATTTATACGATTCATCATGAGTTTGAATCCACCACTATTGGCACTGCTTTTACCCAGATACTCCGTATACACCTCGGCAGGGATATTGCTTCTTTCGAGGACAATCGAGATCCCGGCAGTAACAGCCTGATCGAGTATCGACAGGTAATTGTTCGCCAGTTTCACAAGGTTGCCCGATCCATGGCCGCCGGCATAGAGAACCAGTTCCGAAACACTCTCGAGTACTTGTTTATGTTCCTCGAAAACATCCCTTTTACCGCCGACGATGATCTTCAAGGTTCCATTCGCCGCTTCCCGGACACTTCCGGTCATGGGAGTATCCAGCATCTCGATACCTTTGGCCTCAAGGAAGGAGGCGATTTTTCTTGTCGACTCTGGATGGGAGGTCGAGAAGTCCAGGACGGTTTTGACGGCAACACCCTTCGATTCGAGCAGCCCGTCCTTCCCTATCAGTATCCCTTCCACGTCCGTCGAATTCGGAACACAGACAACCAGGATCTCGGCAGCCGAGAATACTGCCGACATCCCAGAATGAACCGATGCACCTAATGTACGCAACTCACCCGCCGATGCTGCGCTGGAAGGGGTATCCCTCATATACACTGAAAGGGAATGGCCGGCTTTCAAGAGGTTCTTTGCTATGCCATTCCCCATCGCTCCGATTCCTATCATACCGATGGATTTCATATCCCTCCTATCATACCGGTGGATTTCATTTCCCTCTCCTGGGTCAGCCGAGCAGGAACGGCAGGGCGGCATAGATCTTTGCTGCCTTGAATACATTCTCAAGACTGACATGTTCGTTCGCCGTATGGGCATCGCTGACTTCGCCTGGTCCGAACAACAGCGTCGTGACACCGGCGTCACTCAGAACACCTGCATCTCCCCAGAATGGAGCGCCGAAGATATCCGGCTGCTCGCCCAGCACCGATTTTCCGGCAGCCAGCATTCCCTGCACGATGGGATGCTCGACAGGAATATCCATGGGAGTCTTGGTTACCAGAAGGCTGTACGGCATTGATTCATAGCTGATCGGATAGCCGTCATAGCCTTTGTTGCATTCCGCCACTATCTCATCGAGTTCCACCATCACGCTCTTCAGCGTCTCACCCGGAATATACCTTCGTTCTATCTGAAGATGCGCTTCCCCGGGAACCACATTCGGCTGTTCTCCACCCCAGGCCTTTCCAAGATTCACCAGGGAAGATCCAAGCAGATGATGGGTCCGCTTTTTGAGGGAAGGTTCCAGTTTTTCGTTGATGAGCGTCATAAGCTGGTTCAGTCTCTTCAAGGCATTGATCCCCTGGGAAGAAACGCTGGAATGGATTCTTCTCCCGGGGACATTGAACTCGAACCAGTGAAGCCCCTTCTGCGCGGTGGCAATTTTCAGTCCCGTCGGCTCGCCGCAGACCCCGTAATCGGTCAGCTTGCTGTGTTTGACATAGTGGGTGGCGCCAAAACTTCCGTATTCCTCACCCACCATCGCCGAAAGCACCACGTCTCCCGGTGGCTTGTACCCGGAACGCTTGATTGCGATCATCGCATAGGCCATCGCAATGATGCCGCTCTTCATGTCGCTCGTCCCCCGGCCATACATAGTGTCGCCGTCTATGCGACCCGAAAAAGGTTCGGTCATGTCGAAGGGAGGAATACTGTCAATATGACCGTTGAACGTTATACTCTTGCCATTCCGGTCCCCGCGTATGGTGGATATCACATTGGGCCGCTTGCCTTCCACAATCTGAAGCTCGGTCTCTATACCTACGGCCATCATTTTTTGGGCAATGAACTCAGCTACTTCCTTTTCCTGGTCCAGGCATTCTATATGACTGGGAATCTGGATTGCCTTCTGCAGAAACGCTGTCAACTCTTCTTTGTCTACAAACTCAAACACCTTTGCCAAGATGTCACCATTCATATCGGGCCTCCTCAGGCAATGAATCCCTGCAATTTCAACTGATCATTCGTACAGAACGACTGCTATCACTTCCATTTCAACGATTCCGGTGTTTTCAATTGCATGGCTTTGCAGGTTGTCTATGATGCCCACATCACCTGCACACACCGGGATCAAAACACCGTTGTCGTTGAATACTCCTTCGCCTTTGGCGATATAGTATATTTCAAAGTCACCGACATGCTGATGAAAGCCAATGGACGTCCCTGGCTTGAGTATGTTTCTTGCGAACAACCTTCCATGGCTCTTGAGTTCATTTTTTTCCAGTATATGAATGACATCCACGATGCCCTTGCCGCCGCCCATTTCCGAACGCGCTTCCGATCGCATCCCGCTTGCCTTGCGAACCATGAATTACCTCCCGATACAAAACCAGCACTCAGCTGATCCAATAGGCTGCCTGGAAATCGAATGCACAATTGTCAAGCAGGCTGTCAGATTCCTCTTCCCCCGTCGACATCGAGTATTGTTCCGGTAACCATCGAGGCTTCATCGGAAGCAAGATAGAGCGCGGCGTAGGCTATGTCTTCCGGTTGAGCGAACCGCCCCAGGGGAATCGAGACCTTGAAACTGGCCCGTGCTTCCGTTTCATCCCTATCCCCGATGAAGCCATAAAACATGGGCGTATCCACAGCCACAGGATTGATGGCCACAACACGGACTTGTATATCCGCCAATTCGCCGGCCAGGGCCCGGGTCAAGGTAACAACCATACCCTTTGAAGCCGCATAGATATTCTGCCCCGGCCTGGGACGTGAGGCGGCTATGGATGCGGTATTTATTATCACCCCACCTGTCCCTTGTTTTCTGAAGATCGGCACGGCAAATTTGCATCCGA
>MIBM01000355.1:0-1257 GCA_001830645.1 Spirochaetes bacterium RIFOXYC1_FULL_54_7 | reverse complement strand
CCCTTTACGTTGACATTGATTATCCTGTCAAAAAGATCCTCCGGATACTCTTCTATCTTGTGGGAACTCTGGGGCACGCCGGCATTGTTGAACAATATGTTCAACTGACCAAAAGCTTTGATGGTCTGGGCGAACAGGTTCTGCACATCGGATGCATTGCTTACATCCACTTTGACGGCGATGCAGTCTCCGTCGTTCTTTTCTATAAGGGAGCAGGTTTCCTGGGCCGCCGCCAGATTGATGTCCGCCACGACCACCTTGCATCCTTCGCTGGCGAACATGACGGCGGTTCCCCGCCCTATCCCTGAACCTGCGCCAGTGATCACCGCAACCTTGTTTCCCAATCTATCCATGGTTCATCCCTTCATGTTTGACATCTATTAAATCACAAAGACCGGCTATGGATATCAATATCCAAGGGCCCGGGGCAGCGCGGTTGCTATGATCGGTACGTAGGTGATCAGCAACACAAGCCCGAATTCCATTATCATGAAAGGGAACACCTGTTTTACGACCCGCTCTATCGATATCTTGCCAATCCCCGCGCCTACGTACAGGCACACTCCTACGGGGGGTGTGATCAGGCCTACCGTCAGGTTCAAACATACGACAATCGCCATATGCAGAGGATCTATATTGAAATACCGTGTCAGCGGAACCAGCATGGGTGCAAGAAGGATGATTGCAGCACCCGGATCCAGGAACATGCCGGCTATCAGCAGCAGGACGTTCAGCAGCATCAGGAATACATAGGGATTTTCAGAAATCGAGGTCATGAGAGTCAAAGCCTGCTGGGGTAGCTGCATGATCGAGAAGATCCAGGCAAGACTGGAGGCCGTGGAAATGACCAGAAGGGCAATGGAAATTGTTACTGAAGAATTGACCATCACTCTGTACAGATCTTTGATCCTGTAATCCCGGTATACAAACACACTGATGATCAAGGCATACACCACCGCGATATTTCCGGATTCGGTAGCAGTGAAGGCACCGCTTAAAACTCCGCCTACGATGATGATGGGCATGAAAAGCACCAGCAAGGCTTTTCTGGTAAGGTTGAAAAACTCAAGGAACCCCGGGAACGGATCTTCGTTGCGGGGGTATTTCCGCTTGACTGAATAGTAATAGGCCAATCCCGCAATAGCCACGCCAAAGAGCAGGCCGGGGACTATGCCCGCGATGAAAAGCGCACCGATGGAAGTACCGGTAGCCATGGCATAGATGACCATGATCGTACTGGGAGGAATGATGGGTCCA
>MIBM01000354.1:3928-9226 GCA_001830645.1 Spirochaetes bacterium RIFOXYC1_FULL_54_7 | reverse complement strand
GATTTTTTTGCTCCCGCTAAACAGCGAGCGGAGACGGTTTCCTCATGAAATCAGGCTTGGATTTTTCCCTTAAAAAGGAGAAGAGCCCATATACGGGTGGTGCATAGAAAAAGAAGAATACGCTGACCTTGTAGTGACTGCAAGTTGGTTCCTGGGTTTTTCGATACTACAATACTGCTGGATCAAAGGACTTGTGGTTGTGATTAGCCATATAAAACTTGATTACCCGCCGTTCAATCTGTATTTTAGGTCAGTACTTCGGTATCGATTTGGCTGGCCAGGCATGGCAGATGCAGTTACGGAGGAACAAATGGCTACAATTACTTTGAAGGGCAATCCAATACACAGTGCTGGCGAACTGCCTGCCCTTGGCAGCAAGGCTCCTGACTTCAGCCTGACGAAGGGCGATCTATCGGAGGCCAGCTTGGCAGATTTTTCTGGCAAGGTGTGCATCCTCAATATTTCACCCAGTCTGGACACAGGAACCTGCGCATCTGTGTCCAGGAACTTCAATACCAAAATCAAGGCTCTCGGTGGCGTTGTTGTCCTTACTGTAAGTCGGGATCTCCCTTTCGCCCAGAAACGCTTCTGCGAGGCAGAAGGCATTGATACTGTAATTACCCTTTCGGAACTGAGAAACCATGATTTCGGCAAGTCTTATGGTGTCGAACTTGTGGATGGCCCTTTGGCCGGACTTCTTGCAAGATCGGTAGTGGTCATCGACATACAAGGGAAAGTGGTCTATACCGAGCAGGTGCAGGAAATTTCCAAAGAACCAAACTATGATGCCGCGCTTGCCGCCGCCAAGGTAGCTGCCGCTGGCTACTGAGGTCTGATTTCCCGGAAGCGGACTTCCAGGCGTTTCGGTAGCCAGTCGCCGGAAGTTGGGGGCCAGAGCCAGGGCTGGCTACCTGGCCCAGATCCCCAGTCCGGCAGCGCTGGCCGCCTTTTCAGCATTCGCAAACTCTTCCTTCAGATTGAAGGGATAGCGCAGAAGGGCCGGGGCAAGGCCTGTCTCCACCATGCGTAGGTTGATGCAGACCCCCTCGGCCGTATAGATGTAAGCAAGCAGGCGGCCATAGCGGTCCCTCAGTTCCCTGTCAAAGGCCAGTTGCAGTTGCTGGCCGACCAGCATAGCCCTGAGTCCCTTCTTGGCTTCCTGTCCGCCGGATTCCGCTCCCTTGGTGGGATGTCTGGTCTCAGGCGTGTCAAAACCTATGAGCCTGACATTTTCACGCTCTGCCAGGCCCGGCGAGTCTGCCAAGGATTCACCGCTGAGTCTTACCTTTACCGTATCCCCGTCCACCACATAGACCAGGTCCACGGGGGTCATGCGTCTGACATCGGCTGATGTAGACCGTGTTATACCCGCCAGAGTAAGGGAATATAGTTCCCGGGGTACATCCTTCACCGCTCCTGTCTGAGCTACGGCGCTGCCGGATGGAAGCCAGTGGCCACCTTTGAGGCCGGCGAAAAAGGCCAGCCCCACCAGGAACAGGATCACGAGATTGTGGCGAAGCGGTTTAATCATGCACCAATCATACCCCGAAAAAACCCCGGCGTTAACCGGGGCGCTGGAAGCATGGATGATTATGATCCAACAAAAAACCAGCGGGATTTCCTGCTGGGTGCCGAAGCTGGTCCAAGCTCTGTGGATTATTTAAGTTCCGAAAGTTTCAGCGGCTTGGGAGCGTCATTTTCTCCTTCAACCTTCTGCAGTTCCTCAAGCAGTTCCTTGCCCCTGCGGGAAAGCTTGGCTGGTACCTGCACCATCAATTTGATGTACATGTCACCCCGCCTGGCTCCACCGTTGGCTCCAGGTACACCTTCCTCGCGGAGGCGCAGCATCTTGCCGTACTGTGTTCCTGCAGGGATGCTTACCTTTACTTTCTTTCCGTCTATGGTCGGCACGGTTATTTCCCCGCCCAGAGCCGCCTTCGAAATGGAGATGGGCATGGCGCAGTACAGGTCATAGCCGTCGCGTTCGAAAAATTCGTGGGGACGGACATGTATGAACACATACAGATCACCTGGGCGACCACCATTGGGGCCGGTATCACCCTGCCCGGCTACGGACAAGCGTTTGCCGTCATCCATCCCGGGGGGTATGGTTACCTTGATCTTCTGCTTCTTCTTGGTCAGCCCCGAACCACCACACGAGCGGCATGGCTTGTCTATGATATGACCTTCGCCGGAACAGGTAGGACAGGGACTGGCTATGGAGAAAAAGCCCGAACTGCGGCGCACCTGCCCCGATCCCTGGCAGGTAGGGCAGACCTTCCGCCCGCCACCAGCCTCGGAGCCTGAGCCACTGCAGACTGAGCAGGCCTCGTCACGGCTGTAGGCTATCTCTACATTGGTACCGAATACAGCATCCTCGAAGGACAGTTGCAGGTCGTAGCGCAGGTTTGTGCCCTTTGGTGGCTCTCCCCTGCGCCTTGCACCGCCTCCACGACCTCCGGACCCGCCGAACAGGTTATCGAATATACTGGAAAAATCACCGAAACCTCCGAAGATATCCTCGAAGTCCCGGTAGATATTGGTGAAGTCCTGGCCACCCTGGCCCATGCCATCCACCCCGGCAAAGCCAAACTGGTCGTAGGCAGCACGCTTCTGATCGTCCGCGATGATCTCGTACGCTTCGGTGGCTTCCTTGAATCGCTCCTCCGCGGCCTTGTCTCCCGGGTTCTTGTCCGGATGGTTGGCTACGGCAAGCCTGCGGTACGCCTTCTTTATATCGTCTTTGCTGGCATTCTTTTGAATACCCAGGACTTCATAATAATCTCGCTTGGCCACAGTTTACTTCTTGTCATCGTCGTCGACGACGCGGTAATCGGCGTCTTCGGCTCCGTTGGTGTTGGCTTGGTCACCAGCCTGTCCGCCCGGTCCAGGACCGGCTTCCTGGGCACCTTCTGCACCCGCAGCACCCTTGGCACTCTCCGAGGCGGTCTTGTAGATTTCTTCAGCAAGCTTGTATGAGGCCTGCTTGAGGATCTCGATCTTCTCCTTCATGGCGTCCAGCTCGTTAGCCTGGACTGCTGACCTGAGGTCCACTATGGCTGCCTCGATCTTGGTCTTCTCCTCGGCATTCACCTTTTCGCCATAATCCTTGAGTGACTTTTCGCTGGCGTAGATGAGGTTGTCGGCTTCATTCCTGGTCTCGGCACGCTCGCGTTCACGCTTGTCTTCCTCGGCGTGGGCCTCGGCCTCCCGGACCATGCGGTCGATATCGGAATCATTGAGCCCGGAAGATGCTTCGATGCGGATCTTCTGCTCCTTGCCTGTTCCCAGGTCCTTGGCAGACACATGAACGATACCGTTGGCGTCGATGTCGAAGGTCACTTCGATCTGCGGGACCCCACGGGGAGCAGGCGGCAGGCCTTCAAGGTCGAAGCGTCCCAGGGTACGGTTCTGGCCGGCCATTTCGCGCTCGCCCTGCAATACATGTATGCTTACCGTGCTCTGCTGGTCAGCAGCGGTACTGAATATCTGGCTCTTGCGGCAGGGTATGGTGGTGTTCCTGGTGATGAGCCTGGTGAACACGCCACCAAGAGTCTCGATGCCAAGTGACAGAGGGGTAACATCCAGAAGCAACACGTCCTTGACGTCTCCGCCAAGGATACCACCCTGTATGGCCGCACCGACTGCCACGGCCTCGTCGGGATTGACACCCTTGGATGGTTCCTTGCCGAACAGCTCCTTGACGATCTGCTGGACCTTGGGTATGCGGGTGGAGCCGCCAACCAGGATGACATCGTCGATCTGTGATGCAGTTACGCCAGCATCGGCCATGGCCTTGCGGCATGGATCCTTGGATTTCTCCAGGAGGCCGTCTATCAGACGCTCGAAATTGGCCCTGGTCAGGGATTTCTGCAGATGTTTAGGCCCTGAAGCGTCAGCGGTAATGAAGGGCAGGTTGATCTCAGCCTGCTGCACATTCGAAAGTTCGATCTTGGCCTTCTCGGCGGCTTCCTTGAGGCGCTGAAGGGCCATGCGGTCCTTTGAAAGGTCTATGCCTGTATCCTTGCGGAAATCATCTACAAGCCACTGCATGACCAGACGGTCAAAGTCATCGCCGCCAAGGTGGGTGTCGCCATTGGTACTCTTGACCTCGAAGACACCTTCACCGAGCTCGAGGATGGAAATATCAAAGGTACCACCGCCAAGGTCGTAGACGGCTATGGTCTTTTCCTTCTTCTGGTCCTTGTTGAAGCCGTAGGCCAGGGCTGCGGCGGTAGGCTCGTTTATGATGCGCTTGACCTCGAGGCCGGCGATGCGGCCTGCATCCTTGGTAGCCTGGCGCTGTGCGTCGTTGAAGTAGGCAGGAACGGTGATAACCGCTTCCGAGACTTCCTCACCCAGATAGTCTTCAGCCGTCTTCTTCATCTTCTGGAGTATGAAGGCGCTGACTTCCTGCGGACTGTACAGTTTTCCCGACGCATCCACCCGTACGTCATTCTGGTGGGCCACGATCTTGTAGGGCACCAGGGTGACCTCGTTCTGGACCTCTTCATGCCGGCGGCCCATGAATCGCTTGATGGAATAGACGGTATTCTCCGGATTGGTGATCATCTGATTCTTGGCAGGCTGGCCCACCACGCGCTCGCCCTTGGCGGTAAAGCCGACGATGGATGGTGTGGTTCTCTGGCCTTCGGAATTGGCTATGACGAGGGGCTCTCCGCCTTCCATTACGGAGACGCAGCTGTTGGTGGTGCCCAGATCGATGCCGATTATCCTTCCCATGGTAATTCTCCTTGCGCGCTTTTATCGCGTTTATGTGTTCAGTTCGATGATGCCGCTTCAGCGGTCCCGTTGCCATCTGCGGAGGCTGCCTGAGCACCCGCAGGCATCTGCACCTTTACCTTGGCGCTGCGGAGGATGCGGTCCCGCAGGCGGTATCCCTTGCTGTATTCTTCGACGACTGTCGGTTCGTCGCATTCACCCTGTTCACTCATCATGGCCTCATGGTGGTTCGGGTCAAAGGGCTCACCCATTGACTCGAAGCGCAAGAGGCCGTACTTGCTCTCAAGCATGCCAAGCAGCTGCCTCCGGATCATATCCACCCCATCATGCAAGGACTGGAAATCCCTGGACGTTTCGGAACTTGAAACCGCCCGGTCAAAATCATCCAGGACAGATACAAGGTCGGTCAGCAACTGAGAATTGGCAAACTGGACGGCGTCATCCTTCTCCCTGAACATACGCTTGCGGAAATTCTCGTAGTCCGCCAGTTTGCGCAGGTACTGGTCCTTGAGGGATGATACTTCTGCCTGGAGTTTCTCTATCTGCGCATCCCGG
>MIBM01000354.1:3324-3843 GCA_001830645.1 Spirochaetes bacterium RIFOXYC1_FULL_54_7 | reverse complement strand
TCGTCGGCCTGCCTGGCCTGGCTGTCTTGCACATCCATCCCGGATGTGTCTGTAGACGAACCTTCAATATCTTCATGTTTCCTGTGTTTGGACATAGCCTCGCTCTGCTGTGGTGATTGACGAACCGTTGTTCAGGGTGCGCAAGGCGACCTTCAGGCCCGTTCCGTACTGGACAAAGGTAACAATGCGCCATTTGCCGCGTCAAGCTGATAATGCACCATTCCTGAAAATAGGCACGGTTCTTGTACACAGCACATCTGCATAGGTCTGAAAACTTGACATTGCACCCATATAGCTTAACATTGAATCAGCTGACAACAGAGCGGACAACAGAGCGGACAACAGATCGGGAGGGATGTTCTTGCAGTTTCAACGACCATCGATCATCCAGGAACAGCGCCAGAAGCTAAGCCCCCAGATGATTCAGTCCATACGTCTCATGTCCCTGCCCCTCCAGGAACTCAAGGAGGAGATCCAGCAGGAAATCGAAGCCAATCCCGCCCTTGAAATCGTTGAAGA
>MIBM01000354.1:0-3167 GCA_001830645.1 Spirochaetes bacterium RIFOXYC1_FULL_54_7 | reverse complement strand
TCCTGTGGCAGCTCAGGCTACAGCCCATAGGCAACCGCAGGCGGCAGATGGGTGAAACCCTTATCCAGAACCTTAACCAGGACGGCTTCCATAAGGAAGATCCGGCCTCGCTGTTTCCGGGAGTTTCAGATGATACCCTGGTCAAGGCCATGGAGGTTGTGCGAGGGCTGGACCCACAGGGCGTCTGCACCACCGATTTCAGGGAATCCCTGCTGGTTCAGGCCGAGCTGCGGTCTGATGCGCCGGCAGTGGCCATACTCATCCTCCGCAACCACATGGACCTTCTGGAACATGGCAAGTACCAGGATATACAGCGCCGCCTGAAACTGGATGAACAGGCCCTGGCTGCGGCCATGTCATTCATAAAGACCCTCAACCCCTTCCCGGGCAGGGTCTACTCCGCCGAGGAATCAAGGTACGTCATTCCGGACGTGCAGGTAAAGCTTAAGGACGATGAGTTCGTCATCGTGTCCAATGATGAGGAGATACCTGTCATAGGCATAAACCCCTTCTTTGACCACCTGGCAGAGGAAAAGCACGACAAGGCCACGGATACCTTTGTAAAAGAGAACGTACGCCGGGCAAAATGGTTCATCCAGAGCATTCACCAACGAAACAAGACCCTGCTGAAGGTGGTCCGGTCCATAGTCGAGTTCCAGCGGCAGTTCTTTGCCCGGGGCCCCAAATACCTGGCCCCCCTGACCCTCAAGGACATTGCCACCGAGGTGGGAGTACACGAAACGACCATTTCGCGCATAGCCGGCAAGAAGTATGTCCAGACCGACTGGGGCATCTTCGAACTGCGCTATTTCTTTACCAACAGCATTTCCGGATCCGGCAGCGGAGGCTCCCGGTTCTCCAAGGAGGGAGTCAAGCAGGTGATAAAGGAGATGATCACCGCCGAGACCAATGCCATGTCCGACCAGGACATCACCGACCTGCTGGCCCGAAAGGGCATCCGGCTGGCCAGAAGGACGGTAGCCAAGTACCGGCAGGAACTGAACATGGATTCATCGTTCGGCCGCAAGCACGGCTGAGCGTGCATCATATCGTGTCGCCAAAGGCGATCACGATAGGTCGCCAGAGGCGATCACGATAGGTGGGCTGATCCGGAACGGCCGGATCGCCATACGCAACAACGGACCGGCCCCAAGGCCGGCCGCAAGGAGGCTTGCATGAATATAGATGTCCGCGCTGTACATTTCGACCTGAGTGAAGCGAACAGGGCCTACCTCGACAAGAAACTCGAGCGCATTGCCTATGCAAAGGACCTGATCGTAGACCTGCTTTTTTCCTTTACCAAGGAAAAGCAGTTCAAATGTGAATGTACGGTGAACTTCCGGTGGGGCACGAGTGCCCATGTACAGGAAACGGACTTCGACCTTCCCGCCGGCATGGACAGAATGATGGACACCCTGGAACACAAGATCACCAAGGAAAAATCCAAGGTACAGGATAAAAAATAGCCCCTCGGGGCTCAACCCCTACAAGGCCGCCGCAAATACAGATGCGGCGGCCTTTGTTTTCAATCTCCGCCTTGTACATCAACCGCTGTTTTATTTCAACTCGTTGCGCGTGGCGGTTTTACAGGTTATGCTAGCCCTACATGGAAACCAAGCGCTTCACTGTCCTCGATCTCATTGATCTGGACCTAAAGGAACACGACGCACTGGAACTGCGCTGCATAGGCGGGCGCAAGGGCCTGGGCCGGGAAATAAGCTCTCCGGACATAAACCGGCCTGGACTGGCGCTGTCCGGCTTCTTCGAAAATTTTGCCTACCAGCGCCTGCAACTGATAGGACAGGGAGAACTGGCCTATCTGCGCGTGCTTGCCAAGGAAGGCAGGATGGAGGGCATACCCAAGATATTCTCCTTTCCCATCCCCTGCTTCATCTTCAGCAACGGCGAGCCACCTGAACAGAGCTTTGCCGAGGCAGCAGAGAATGCCGACTGCCCCATACTCCTTTCCGAACTGTCATCCACCGAGCTGTCATCAAGATTGCTGCGGGTACTGACCAATATCTTTGCCCCGAAGACAAGCATACATGGCGTCCTGGTGGAGGTGTACGGCATTGGCATATTGCTCAGCGGTGAATCGGGGGTGGGCAAGAGCGAGACCGCCCTGGAACTGATCGAGCGCGGCCACCGCCTGGTCGCCGACGACGTGGTGGAGATACGCTGCGTAAGCGGCAACATACTCATGGGTTCCGGAGCCAACAAGGTCATAGGCCACCACATGGAGATTCGCGGCCTGGGCATCATAAACGTGACCCACCTCTTTGGCGTTGGCGCCATCAGGGACAAGAAGCAGGTCCAGCTCATCTGTAATCTGGAAGAATGGGATTCGTCAAAAGTCTATGACAGGATAGGCACCGACGAGATGACCGAGGAGATACTGGGCGTTCAGGTGCCCAAGCTGGACATACCCGTGAAACCGGGCAGGAACATACCCATAATCATAGAAACCGCCGCCATGAACGAGCGGCTCAAGAAGATGGGCTACCACTCGGCCAAGGAGTTCAACCAGAACATCCTGCGCTGGCTGGAAAGCGAGAGTGCCAGGGCCGTGTACTTCGGCAGGGAAGATACCATTTAAGCACCCAGTCCAATCAACAGATGATCGGAGAGAACGATGGTAGAGATACAGACAATAATCAAAAACAGGGCCGGCATCCATGCACGGCCGGCGGCCATGATAGTGCAGACCGCTGGAAAATTCAAATCAAGGATATTCCTCCAGAACGGCGATGACCGTATCAATGCCAAAAGTATCATGGGCATCATAACCCTTGGGGCCGGCTTCGAATCCAGAATCCGCATCATAGCCGAAGGTGATGACGAAGCGGATGCGGCGGCGGCCATCGAACGGCTGTTCGTGAATCGCTTCGAGGAGGAGTGACTCTGGACGGGGCGGGAGGTCCGGTCAAGGTCGGCGGCCCCAGACGGGTTACCGACATTGTGGTCGTGGGCATAATCTACATCCTGGCCTTGACCGGCGCCTGGCTGTTCCTGGCCAGAGGCATCTCCGAACCCGGAGGTTTTCCGGATCTTGAATCCAGTGCCCGTGTCCTGCTACTTGTAATACCTTCCCTGGCCCTTCTGGCCATGCTGGTCATTTCCGGCGTGCGCATGGTCAATTCATACCGCAAGAGTGCCTGGGGCTCCCG
>MIBM01000353.1:5454-10552 GCA_001830645.1 Spirochaetes bacterium RIFOXYC1_FULL_54_7 | reverse complement strand
AAGGGGACTTGGGGCGTCCCTCAAAAAGGAGAAGCGCCCGTATATGAAGCCAATAGCCTCAGCCCGGTCTGAGGTGCGATTGAAAGTCCCCAAGCTCTGTCCCCAGGCCCTGACCCTGCTCCGGATTCTGGCCTGGCCATACCTCTCCTTGGTACTTGGATACAAATCCGTGAAGATACAGGGAGCCGGGAAGCTGGTCGCCGCTTTTGCTGCCCACCTGTCTGGCCATGCCAGGGTAATTCTGGCCTTCCGCCACCCCTATGGAGATGAAGCACAGCTGATGGGCTGGGTCTTCCTGCGCGGAGTGGCCAAGGAAGCCCGGAGTCAGGGAGTGCGGTTCGCCCACGCACCCCATGCCCTGTTTGTACATGGTTATGAAGTACCCCGCTGGGGAAGCCCCTTGATACGGTGGCTTCTACCCAGGGTAGGAGCCATGCCTGTTCACCATGCCAAGATAGACAGCATTGGCATGGCCAGGATCAAGGATGCCATAATCAACGGCCAGTATCCCCTGGCTCTTGCCCCGGAAGGCCAGGTCAGCTATGCCAGCGAGTGGCTCCCGCGCCTGGAACAAGGCACGGTGCGCCTTGGTATGGCGGCCGCTGACGAGATAGAACGCGTTGGCCGGTCCGAGCCCGTCCAGGTCATCCCCGTTTCAATCCATCACCGTTACGGTCCGGAGGCTTTCCCATCCCTGGAGCGTCTGGTTGCGCGTATTCTGACCTTTGCAGGCCTTGAGGCCCGCCCTGGGGCGACCATAGGCGAACGGCTTGAATCGGGGGTGGAAAGAATCCTGTCCTTGGCTGAAGAACACTATGGCCTAGATGGGGGACAGAGCTCGTCTCGGGGTGGGAGACAGAACTCGTCTCGTGACAGGCGGCTTGCCCAGGTGATATACCGGGCCCTTGATGCAGGGGAGCGTATCCTTGGTCTGGCTCCTGGCCCCGGGGATCCCATCGATCGGGTATACCGCATCAGGCAGGCTGGCTGGGACCACGTGTTCCTGGAAGGGATAGAGCTTGAGAACTTACCTCCCCTGGAACGCGCCTTGGCCGACAGGCGGGCAGGAGAAGCCTGGTATGCGATGCGACATATGGAACTGGTTGACTTCTGCTGGTATTTCCGCTGCGAGCCTCCGAACGAAACCGCGCCTTTGCACCTTGTGGTAGAATATGCCCAGAATCTGTGGGATTTCGGTAGCCGCCTGGCTGGAGGCGCTATCTCCCAACGGGTTATAGTCAGACCGAAAAGGGCCATGGTTGTCATCGGTGAGGTTTTGGATCTGAGCTCGAGGCTTCCCGAATGGCGGAGGAACCGTAAGGCAAGTGTGGCCGGGACTACCGCCGCCCTGGGGGCGGCGTATCTATCGTGTATCGAGGAGATCAGACATGGGTGAAGACACAGCAACTGGCAGGATCAGGCTCAAGGTTCGGGAAAAGCTGGGTTTCGGCGTAGCCGATCTGGGTGGCAACCTGTTCTTCACGGCCATGGGATTCTGGTCCATGAATTACCTGACCGACACTGTTGGCCTGCCTGCGGCCCTTGCAGGGCTTGCAGTCATGGTCGCCAAGATCTGGGATGCCGTTACAGACCCCTTGATGGGTTACATCTCCGACCGGACCATATCCAGACTGGGCCGAAGGCGTCCGTACCTGCTGTATGGTGCCATCCCCCTGGCTCTGACAGCCTGGTTCTTCTTCTCCGCGCCGACAATGGAAAATCCGGTGGCCCTTACCATCTGGGCCCTGGTGTCCTTGTGCCTGCTCAACACCGCCTATACCGTGGTGAACATACCCTATGGTTCCCTTACCCCGGAGATGACCAAGGACTACCATGAACGGACCAGCCTGAATGGCTACCGTTTCGGTTTTGCGGTCATAGGAACCATTCTTGGTGCCGGCGCGGTTCTGCCATTGGTCGGCCTGATGCCCGACCGCCGGGCCGGATTCTCCCTGGTTGGACTGATCTTCGGTCTCATCATGGCCATAACGGCCATCATCACGGGCCTGTCGGTACGCGAGAAGCCCCATGATGGGGACAGACCCCAGGGGTTCTTCAAGACCTATGCCGTGGTATTCAGGAACAAACCATATCTGGTACTTCTCTTCTCCTACATGCTCTATCTTGCTGGCCTGAATTTCCTGTCCGGAATCCTGGTGTACTACATGAAATACATCCTGAATGACGAAGCCCTGACGACTCCTGCCATGCTGCTGCTTCTGGTGATAGCCATGGTCTTCATACCCATCAGCGTCATCCTGTCAAAGCATATTGGCAAAAAGAGGGTCTACCAGCTTTGCTTCGGCATCATGGCCACGGCGTGCATGGGCATATTTTTCCTGGGGCACCGCACTGCTCCGGGCGTAACCCTCGGCCTCATGGCTCTCGCAGGCATCGGACTTGGTTTTGGGTATGTACCTCCCTTTGCCATGCTACCGGACGCAATAGAGGCTGAGGCGGTGACAACTGGCCAACGGCGCGAAGGAGCCTATTACGGCATCTGGACCTTCGTGGCCAAGCTCGGCCAATCACTTGCCACCGCATTGCTCGGCCTCATCCTGGCGGCGGCAAATTATGTGCCAGAAGTGATACAGGGTCCGGAATCGATATTTGCCATGAGATTGCTGATTGGGCCCATACCAGCAGTGGTTCTGGTGGCCGGCATGGTGCTCATCCAGTTCTATCCAATAGATGAGAAGGCCTATGCGGCCATCATGGCCGGGAGGGAGCTTTCCTGATGACAGGTGTCGAACTGGATGGCCCCGGGAGCAGCAGGCCAGGCTCAGACAGAGGCAAGGCGGCCACTGAGAAGGCACTGGAAGAGCTGGAGGCCACCAGGACAGTCAGCCTGGAAGCAAGGCGGGCCAAGGCAAAGCGGGATATCGGTTTGTCACTGATCAAGCTGTTCCTTGGTGCTGCCGCAGGTACCAGCCTTGGCTGGCTGTACTGGACCACCGAAAGTCGCTGGGCTTTTTTTGGTGCCGCTGTTCTTGGTATTGGCCCGGTTATCGGAGCGATGATGAAATTATACAGAGGGATCGAGGATTTCAAAGCATCGGGAACCAGATAGCATTACCGGCAGCTATGCATATATACCTGACTCAACATTCACCCCTTGACCCGTTCCCGGGATAAAAGTCAGGGATCACAAGTTTTGTATGCAAACCAAGTGCAGAGTTGCTCCCATCGGTGGCATAAGCATGGGTTAAGCACAAGTGGATCATTCAGTGGAGTCGCGGGCAAGGTTCCGGTTGTAGTGGGAACCCCTGACGACAGGGTGGAAACCGCCGTTCCCTGCATGATGTCTGGCGCCTTCGACTTCATAGACAAGCCACTTTCGGGAACCACCTCATGCTCTGCCTCTTCCAGGCCATCGAGCGGTTTGGACCAAGCCCCTGCTGATCTTGGTGTATGGTGATCCAGAGCTGGCCTGTATCACCGGCTGATGATACACCTTGTCACCATTCCACTCCTCTGTGATCGCCGGGAGGATATTTCTTTGTTCGTGGATCATTTTGCCCACCAGGCTGCGCGGCAGCTCAAGCGTTCGCCTCCCTGACTTACCCAGCCTTCATTGGCTGAGGGACAGAGCTCCGAATCCCCTGATCCTTTGGCAAGATCAAATGCTACCCTAGGTTTTTATAAACGTTCCCTCATCCAGCTCCCTGAAGGCCAGGTCCAGTTCTGCCCTCGTGTTCATCACGATGGGCCCACCCCAGGCTATTGGCTCCCTGATCGGCGGGGCGTGGACGAAGATGAAACGGCAGCCACCGGGGCCAGCGGTGAAACGGGCCTCGTCACCGGGTCCTAGCAGCACGCAGGAACCTGCCGGATGGGCTTCGCGTGTGCTGCCTACGAGCTCTACGCTGCCTACGAGCTCTGTCCCCTTGAGGACATAGCAGAAAGGAGTCCGGTCGGCGGGAGCATCCAGAAGTATGGATGCTCCGGGCTGAAGCTCGATGTCCAGGTAGACGGGGCTCCTGGCAACACCTATGACGGGGCCGTGGGCACCGCCCCATTCGCCGGCAAGTACCCTGATTTGGCCTGACCCTGTCGGTACCACAGGGACTTCGCCTGCGGTGACACCACGGTAGGCGGGATCACGCATTTTTTCCTGCCCAGGAAGGTTTACCCACAACTGCAGGCCGTGGACACCCCTGGGTGAGCGTTGGGGCATCTCTTCATGCACGATGCCGGAACCTGCGCTCATCCATTGCAGATCCCCGGGACCAATGACGCCACCGTTGCCCAGGGAGTCGCCGTGTCGTACCGATCCTTCGAGCAGGTAGGTAACAGTTTCCATGCCCCGATGGGGATGCATGGGGAAGCCAGGCAGGTAATCCGCCGGGTCATCCGAACCAAAGGCGTCCAGCAGGAGGAAGGGATCGAAGCGTCTGGCTAGCTCCTCTCCTGCGAATATCCGCTGCAGCCTGACTCCTGCCCCATCACGGGTGGTCTTGCCTTGTATTATCAGTTCTGCCTCACGTACTGCCATGATTTGCTCCTGTTACAACTGGATCCTGCCCACAGGCATGGTCTGGCCGATTCCGCGTTCTATGAGTGCATGGATTTCTTCCAGGGAAGACGGTCGCAGGAAGTAGTAGCCCTGGAGGGCACTGCACTCCCGCTCGGTGAAGTATGCCCATTGGGCCTCTGTCTCTATGCCTTCGGCGACAATGCCCAAGTCCAGGCTATGACCAAGGTTGATGATGGCGTTGACCACCTTCTCGTTCTGGCGTTCCGCGAGGTTCATCACGAAGGATATGTCGATCTTGAGGAAGTCGACCGGCAGTCGCGACAGGTAGGCGAGGGATGAGTAGCCGGTACCGAAATCGTCCACCATGAAGCAGACACCTGGCAGGCGCTGCTTGATCTCCTTGATGCGCTCTATGGCATCGTCGGTGTTTTTCATGATCGTTGATTCGGTGATCTCCAGTTTCAGCCTTGATGGTGCCAGCCCTGAACTACGGACTATGCTTTCAAGCTCATCGACGTAATTGGGCTGGTCGAACTGGCGGTTGGAGACATTTACCGAAACATAGATGTCAGGATGCCCAAGCTCGGCAAGGCGTTGGGCATCATAGCAGGCCCGGCGCAG
>MIBM01000353.1:5271-5413 GCA_001830645.1 Spirochaetes bacterium RIFOXYC1_FULL_54_7 | reverse complement strand
AACCAGGGGTTGATAGAGCAAACGGAAGCCTCCGCTGCCAAGGGCTGACTTCATTTCCTGTTCCATTTGCCAGCGCAGGGTCGCCTTGGCCGCTATGCCAGGATCGTAGACCGTATACCGGTTCCGGCCTTCTTCCTTGGAA
>MIBM01000353.1:0-5241 GCA_001830645.1 Spirochaetes bacterium RIFOXYC1_FULL_54_7 | reverse complement strand
ACTTCCTCAAGAGTACGACCGTGGTCAGGGATTACGGCTACTCCGATAGACACACCGACGTTTACCCTCTTGCCTGATTTCTTGCTGCCACCACGCAGGATGAAGGGGTTGGATACGCTGGACAGAATTCGCTCGGCGACGACGACGCTGTCCTCGACTCCTTTAATGTTTGCAAGTACCACAACGAATTCGTCACCGCCGAAACGGTACGCCACGTCAAGTTCCCTCAGGCATACGCGGATACGCCTGGCAGTCTCCACCAGCAATTCGTCTCCGGAATCGTGGCCCAGGGTGTCATTTATGTGCTTGAAACCGTCAAGGTCAAGGAACATCACACTTCCGTACCAGGTAGGATCGGACTGGATTTTCCTGAGTACGCCAACCATATCCTCGTTGAAGAGGTCGCGGTTACCTAGCCCGGTAAGCTTGTCATGGAAGGCCAGATGCCTGAGTTTGCGTTCCAGGGCCTTGCGCTGGGTTATATCGCGTATCACGCAGGTAAGGGTGCGCCCCTTGTAATCCTTGGAGTTGCCAAAGGACATCTCCATGGGTGCAACGCCGCGGTGTTTGGTGGCTCCAAGGAATTCTATGGTGCGCTTTAGTCCGTTTGCCAACCGGTCCTGGTCGTCTACGAAGAAATACTTCCTGAACTCAGCCTCGTGTTTTGCAAATACTTCCCGGGGGAAAAGTATACTGAAAGGCTTGCCGACTACATCTTCCCGTTCCCAGCCAAAGGTATTCTTTACCCCCGTATTGGCGAAGATGATCCCGAAGTCGTCATCCAGCCTGAATATCGCCTCTGTTATTGTTTCAGACAGTGCAACATAGTGTTCCTTGGTCTCGTTCAGTTGCAGGAAAAGCGTGTGGTCATGGGAGAGGTCGCGGATCAACGCGATGACCGCAGCCTCGTCTTTCAGTTGGATTGACGACAGCAGGCAATCCATCGAAACCACCACGCCGTCGTGACGCTGACCACGGAATGCCAGAATATCGTCCGGTATGGATTTCCGGGGTATGTCTGAGCGCATTGAGAACCTGGCCAGCCGCTCATGGAAGGCCGCACGATAGCCTTCAGGCAACAACTCATAGATGGGAGTGTCTATCAGCTCTTCCCTGGCATAGCCAAAGGTCGAAAAGAAGGCTTGGTTGGCTTCGCGGATTGTGCCCGAGGTGGACATGATCAGCACTGAATATGGTACGCCGTCCAGAAGGATCTCGAGGCTGTCGCTGGATTCTTCCCCGTCATCCTCCAGCCTGAGGGCATACCCCTGCACTATCCGCTCGAAGAGCTGGGAGAAGAGTGATTCATTGAGATTTGGTTCGGGCTGCCGGCGTTGTCCGGCCTGGCTGTTCTGTAACTGGGCAGCCCTGGCTGCCAGGCTTCCCGTTTTTTCACTTCGTCGATCCATTCGGGGCACCACCACCGGGGGACCAATTGATTCAAGCAGATTATGTATCTTCAAGATTTCTTGCATATGGGAAATCCTTTAACCGGATCAATGGCTGTTTCAATAGCATAGTGTATACACAACTGGATTACGAGAACCAGGAGATTTGTCACGTACCCTGCAAGGTGCAGTATACCAGTTTCCATCCGTTTCGAGGGACAGAGCTGGCGGTCCGGGGTTGCAGGTGTCTATTTGACATGATAGAGTAAAATGTCGAAATCAGGTAGGCTTCAACGGGTTGTATCATGTTCTGACAGCCATTATCAGTCGTCCAAGGAGAGGCTCCATGCGGATAGTAGTAACTGGAATTGGGATAATATCGTCAATTGGGAGCTCCAAGGAGCGATTCTGGGATAACCTGGTAGCCGGTACCTCCGGAGCCGGGTCCATAACGGCTTTCGACGCAACCGGCTTTGACAGCCGCATAGCCTGTGAAGTCCGGGATTTCGTTGCCCAGGATCATCTGGACAAGAGACGAGCCAGGAGTATGGCCAGGTTCTCGCAGTTTGCTTCAGCTGCTTCCATGCAAGCCGTCAAGGATTCGGGTATTGACCTGTCAGCATATGATCCAGTCAGGATAGGCTGCATCATCGGAGCCGCAGCGGGTGACTATGAAATACTGGAAGCCCAGCATGCAAACCTGCTTTCCAAAGGGCCTGGCCACGGGAATCCGCTGGCCGTACCCAAGATAATACCGAACATGGCATCCAGCAATGCCGCCATTGACCTTGGTGCCAGAGGTCCAAACGTGGCAGTCCTTTCCGCCTGTGCAACCGGCGCCCATTCCATAGCAGCCGCCATGGATCAGCTCTGCCTTGGCTATGCGGACGTGATGTTGGCTGGAGGGACAGAGGCGACCATCAGCCCCCTGGTTGTCGATTCCTATGCATGTATGCGGGTTTTATCCCGCCGAAACGATGAGCCCCAAAGGGCTTCCCGGCCGTTTGACCGGGACCGCGACGGTTTTGTCATTGGCGAGGGTGCTGCGGTCCTGGTCCTGGAGACCTTTGAAGGCGCCAGAAAACGGGGAGCCAGGATATATGCCGAGCTGCTGGGATATGGTTCGACCTGCGACGCCTTCAGTATCGCCATTCCCGAACCGGAGGGGCTGTGGGCTGCAAGGGCCATGGAGATAGCCATAAGCCGGGCAGCTCTGTCCCCGGAGCGTGTCGGGTACATCAATGCCCACGGCACCAGCACCGGGGCAAACGATAAAACAGAGACCCTGGCCATAAAACGCGTGTTCGAAGCGAAGGGGTGGCCGAATCCCCCGGTAAGCTCCATCAAGTCCATGATTGGCCACACACTGGGGGCTGCGGGTGCCCTGGAGGCGGCAGCGACCATCCTGTCAGTGCACCATGGAATACTACCGCCGACCATCAACCTTGAAAACCCCGATCCGGACTGTGATCTGGACTATATACCCAAGGATGCACGTCAGGTTCCTGTTACCGCAGCCATATCCAATTCCTTTGGTTTCGGCGGACATAACTGTGTCCTTTGCTTTGGCAAAGTATAAGTCTCTGTGAGACTGCTGGTCGGGATTGTTTAGATAAATGGTCAGACCATAGGTATGACAAATTATCGCATTATGTTAGACTGTGATTTCTGCCCGTGCGCGGGCTGCAAGGAGCGTATACATGGACACTGAGGGCTGGAAGAGCCTGCGCATCGGGGATCTTATTGCAAAAGTACCCATCGTGCAAGGCGGAATGGGTGTGGGCATATCGTTGTCCGGGCTGGCTTCGGCTACAGCAAATGAAGGCGGCATCGGCGTCATTGCAGCGGCTGGCATAGGGCTCATGGAACCCGACGGGTTTGTCGACTTCCTGGGAGCTAATATCCGGGCACTCAAACGTGAAATACGCCGGGCCAGAGAGCTTTCAAAAGGTATCATTGGCGTGAACATCATGGTAGCACTGACAAACTTTGCCGATATGGTCAAAGCGGCCATCGATGAAAAGATCGACGTGATCTTCTGTGGAGCTGGCTTGCCGGTGAACCTGCCTGAATTTTTAAAGGAAGGTGTACGTACCAGGCTCGTTCCCATCGTCTCCTCAGGCCGGGCGGCGGCCTTGATAGCCAAACGCTGGATGGACAAATACGGCTACCGACCGGATGCCTTTGTGGTCGAAGGCCCGAAAGCCGGCGGCCACCTCGGTTTCAAGCGCGAACAGCTGGATGACCCACGGTATGCCCTTGAAAACCTCCTTCCAGAGGTCATAGAGGCCATCGCGCCCTTCGCCGATGGCGACACACCGATCCCGGTTATAGCTGGTGGCGGTGTATACACCGGTGCGGATATCCGGGCGATGCTGGAACTGGGAGCTGCAGGAGTCCAGATGGCCACCCGCTTTGTCGCCACTGATGAATGCGATGCCTCGCCGATCTTCAAAGATAGCTATGTGACCGCAACCGAGTGTGATCTGGAGATAATCTCAAGCCCTGTAGGCATGCCCGGCCGGGCTTTGCACAACCAATTCCTGGCTGCCGTTGCCGAGGGCAAGAAAGCTCCATATTCATGCCCGTATCACTGCATCGTCACCTGTGATCCCCAGAAGGCGCCATATTGTATTTCACTGGCACTCCTGAATGCCCAGCGTGGCAAGATGGACAAGGGATTTGCCTTTGCAGGAGCCAATGCGCCACGGGTAGAAAAGATTGTGCCTGTCAGGGAATTGATCGATACCCTGGAACAGGAGTATCTGGCATCCGGGAAGGCTTGATCGAAAACTTCCGACCGATCTCGAGCAAGCACAGCAAAACAAGCCCCGGCAAGACCGGGGCTTGTCCATTGATCGGGTAACAATCTTCATATCTCTCGGGGACAGAGCTCATTGTATCCTGCGTCCATAAATAAGGGACAGAGCTCCCGTGAATTGGCAAACTATTTTTTAACTACTGCATGCGGGAATGGTCCGGGATACGTACTTCCTTGTATGCGAACACCCAGAGTCTTAAAGGACGGCGCCTGCTACCATGTTAGTGCCCGCGCCAATCGAAGGGAAATGATACTCAACTGCAGTATCATGAAAGAACTGTTCCTGTCCGTGCTGGTGCGGGCCAGGAAGAAATATAAATTCCGGATCGAGAATTTTACGGTCATGGGGAATCATTACCACCTGGCCCTGCAACCTGCGCCAGGGGAGTCCCTCTCTAAAATCATGCAGTGGATAATGAGTGTGTTTGCTATTGCCTATAACGCAAAATGTGGCTTGACAGGTCATGTCTGGGGGCAACGGTTCTTCTCCAAAATCATCGAATCGTATCATGACTTCGTTCGGACGTTTAGGTACATAGATGGGAATCCTGTCGCGGCCCAGATAATTGTAAATCCCCGGGATTGGCCTTTCGGTGGTCTATGGCATACACGTACAGGCTGCCGTGATCTCATCGGCCCGGTTGAGTTGTATGTCTGGCTGGCTTTTGAATCCCATATCCAGTTGGCGCTGCCAGCTTGCTGCCAATAGTGGAGCAATCCTCCTGAATCTGTATGTTTGCTGGTTGTCAACGGGTAAAACTCTCCAGATCTCCGGCTTGACTCACATGCCTACAGGAAACAGGTTCCCCTGCTTGTCCAGTAGAAGATGGTCGATCGTGTCGATTATTGCCTTGAGATCTCGTGATTCCTCTACGAAATCCAGTTTGTCACCGGGGACTACCAGGACTGGAGCCAAGGTGAAATCATCAATCCACTCCTCGTAAAGTAGATTGAGGCTCCCGAGGTATTCATCAGGTATTTCCGCCTCAAAATCACGGCCGCGCCTGGCGATGCGCTTCTTGAGGGTGGGGA
>MIBM01000352.1:6099-7436 GCA_001830645.1 Spirochaetes bacterium RIFOXYC1_FULL_54_7 | reverse complement strand
ACCACCAGCAGCATGATCATGGCCATAAAACCTGACAGACCCGAGCCGGCCGGAACCGGGCAATCATGCCGGGAATACTGTTTCATATCGACCATACGCAAGCGCCATCCGCCGCGCATGCACTATGCAAGCGCGACGCATGCACTATGCAAGCGCGACGCATGCACTTGACGGCAGCATCGATCTTTAATATATTACATATAGATTTTCATATATTCAGGAGGATGCAATGGCAATAGCAGTGTATTCAACACCCAGCTGCTCATACTGCAGGATGGTTAAAGACTGGCTTAAACAGCGGAACGTCCGCTTTGATGACTATAATGTTGCTGCCGACCAGCGTCGGGCAGAGGAGATGGTCCGTAAGTCCGGCCAGATGGGAGTCCCGGTTACGGATATCAACGGGCGCATCATCATAGGCTTCAATACCACCGAGCTGGAACGCGCCTTGAAGTAAAGTCCCCAGAACTGGTCGGCCTGGTTGGACGAGGCCAGGCCGGACGGAACCTGGTCGAATGGAGGCTGGCCCGAACTTGTTTCATGAGCCTCCGGTGTAGTAGATTCCTAGGCCGGGGGAACGCATGAACCAGGATCAGGTCAAGTCTTTATTGCTTGGTATAGAAGCATGTAAAACCGATTTCAGCGTCGTATTCACCGGCAAGAAAAGCGGCTTGGTAAACGGCCTGTACAAGCCCATGAGCCGCGAGATACTCATACACAACAAGAACTTCGAGAATGACGGCCAATTGGTCTATACCGCCATACACGAGTACGCCCACCACCTGCACTGTGAAAGAGGTGCCTACACCCCTGGTGCCCGCTCACATACCAACGAGTTCTGGTCCATCTTCCATGAACTGCTTGAGAAAGCCGAGAGCACCGGCGTCTACGAGAATAGCTTTGCGACAGACCCGGAGTTCCTGGGCCTTGCAGCCAGGATAAAGGCCTTGCTACCCAGGAACGGCGAGGTGATGCTGGAGTTCGGCAAGCTTATAGCCGAGGCGGAAGCCCTGTGCCGGGCACGCTTCGTACGCTTCGAGGACTTCCTGGACCGGGCCATAGGCGTGCCCAGGACCAGTGCAAGCGCGGCCATGAAGGCTGTTGTCTACCAGGTGCCGGCCGAGATAGGCTGGGATGCCATGAAGGTGGTGTCTGGCATACGCCAGCCTGAAAGCCGCGCTGTAGCCATAGACGCCTTCATGGCCGGCAAGAGTCCTGAATCGGTAAAAGCACTGGTCAAGGCCAATAAGCCGTCGGATGATCCAAGGGACAGGTTGGCCAAGGAACGCGAGCGCCTGGAAAAAACCATACACACCCTCCAGGAGCGACTTACCCTG
>MIBM01000352.1:2462-6081 GCA_001830645.1 Spirochaetes bacterium RIFOXYC1_FULL_54_7 | reverse complement strand
AGGATGGAGGGTTGATGCTGGGCCAACTGCTGATCCCCCTCATCCTGCTGCTCGTCGTTGGCACTTTTGCCGCATCCTTGGCCGCATCGGTGAACAGGCATTCGAGGATCCTGCCACACAACGCCCCCGAGATCTGGATAAAGGCCCACGGTCTGCCTGATGACGAACCGCCCCGCAGCCGCCCCATCGCGGTGTGCGCCGGAGACTCCATAACCCATGGCATCCTGAGCGCCAACTATGTAGACATGCTGGCAACCCGTATGCCAGAGGTAGAGTTCATAAACGCCGGCATCAATTCCGAACTAGCGTACAACCTGCATGCCCGGCTAGGTCAGATCATAGCCCTGAAACCGGATTTCATCTCGATCTTGATAGGCTCCAACGATGTAAACGCCACCTTTGGCCTGGCCAAGGCTTTGAACTACCTGGCCACCCAGCGTCCTCCCCAGGTGCCAACGCCTCAGTTCTACCACGAGATGCTTGTGCTGATAGTGCGGCGCCTCAAGGCCGAAACCACAGCTCGCGTTGCCCTCTGCTCCATCCCGCCCATAGGCGAGGATCCCGGGCACTACGCATGGATACGCACCGAGGAATATGCCGCCATAGTCAAGAAGACAGCCTTTGACGAAGGGGTGGACTACCTGCCCCTTAGGGAACGCATGTGCGCCTACCTGGCCGATGCACCGCCCAAGAAGGCCATAACCTTCGAGAGCTTCCGCAAAGCGGGTATCGGGGCTGTGTGGGACCACAAGGTACTTGGTATGGATTGGGATGAAATAGCCGCCCGCAACGGCTTTCACCTGTTGGTAGACGGCCTGCACCTGAATTCCCACGGAGCCGGCATGATAGCCAGCCTCGTGGAACGCTTCATCCGAGACGGTAGAAGAGCGGCACCAGCAGCGGCACCAGCAGGGATAACAGAGCACCGCTGGTAAAGCTGACCGGCACGGCGTCGGGGCCTATGCACTGCTCGACTAGTGGCAAGGTAACATCCATCGCCGTAGCTCCACCTACTCCGATAGCCGTATACGGCCGCCTGGTTATGGCCAGGATGGGTATCAGCACCAGGGCCAGGGCCTCGCGTATCATGTTGGCCAGAAAGGCCGCCGAGCCTAGCATCGCGTCGCCCATATCCGAGATGAGCACCCCCGACAGGCTGTACCAGCCAAAGCCGGCAGACAAGGCCAGACCCTTGCCTGCGCTGAGATCAAACAGCACAGCTACCAGCAGGCCACCTGCCAGACTGCCGACAACGGTAGCCAAAGGCACAATCAGGGTATCCGCCCGCAGGAAGGCAGAGCGGAGCGACAGGCCTGACTGTGCAAACTGCACACCTATCATCAACAGCAAGGCGTTGAGTACCCAGCCGGTGACGGCACCGTAATTGATGCCTTCGAACTCCGGTGCAATGGCACCTATGACAAAACCCAGAATGACTATGCCAAGCAGCACACCGGGCCCCTTGAAGTGGGCCAGATCGAAACCTGGTTGTAACCCCGAATGCAGGCTTGGACCTACCACCACGGGGCTGCCCCGGGTGTGGGATCTCAGGGCATAATAGACGCTGTAGGCAAGCCAGATGGCGATTATGGTGCCTGCAACGGCAAATACTGCAGTCGCACTGGCCAGCAAGCCTATCTCTCCCAGACGCGACGACAGTTCTCTGGCATTGCCTAGCCTGAAACCCATCACGGACAAGAGGACCCACAGGACAACCCTGATGAGCCTGTCGGTAATCGGTGCCCGTGGAGACAGGTGCAAGATATGAAGTAAGGCCCCACCGGCCATGAAGGCCATCAGAACCAGTATCTGTATGAAGGCTTCCATTACCGCACCGCCACGACTGTGGCCGAAGTGGCACCGCAATACTGGCTGAGGAGGCTGGCAAAACGCTTACCCAAGGCTGACAGTGAGGTCGGGCTATATAAAGCGAGGGGTGCATAGATGATGCCGGCCAGACGGGTGGTAGATTCTGTTATCTTGCCCGCCATGGAATCCTTTACCGGATTGCCAAGGGGGCTGCCGTCAGCCTTGCAGGCGCACAGAAGGCCAGCGAGATCCATCTCGTGTCCTGAAGCGTTGAATACATAGGCTTCCCCGGCTCTGCAGATGCGGATCTGTGGATTCTCACCGACCGCATCGGCATCCAGCAGGGAGATAGGCAAACCGGTTTCCAGGGAAAGGATATTGTTGCAATCCACAGGACCGTTTATTGACGGGAAGCGTCCCTCACGGGCAGCTTGGGCCAGGTACTCACTGGCTGGCTTCTGCCGCCCCGCAGGCTTGTAGCCCCCGGAGCGCAGCATGTCACGGACTGCATCCTTGATTTTTGCAGGAGGAAAGTCCTCTCCCGAGCGTTGCACCACCAACGTGGCCAAGGCCTCTGCCAGGGGTGAGGGTGAGGCTGAAACAGTGCAACCCTCGGCTACCACCAGGCAGACCAAGGCTGGATCCAGGCGGGGATCATCGGCCTTCTCTAGTATCATGGCGTGCTCCTGTGCATCGGAAGCCCGCTGGTCTGGCCGGCGGACTTCCCATTATCAGATGCCCCGGGGCATCTTGCCTGTTATGGCATCTATAGCCGACCTGACATCTTTGGTGGTCTGGGCATTGGGATCGGTGGCCCGCTGTCCCCGGTCCTGGCTTTGCTGCCCGGAACTCCGCGGCATGCCCCGCCCGCCTTGGCGAGCAGATTCTGGCTGCCTTGGCGTATCCTCGCGCTTTTGGGGCCAGTCACCGCGTGACTGTCCCTGGCGTCCTCCCAGACTGGAATCCTGGCGGCGTGCCTCCCCCTGTCGGGAATCGGGTTGTCGCGCCTCCCGTTGGCGTGGGTCTGGTTGTCGTGCCTCCCGCTGGCGTGGGTCTGGTCGGCCAGGAGCCGCACGGTCAGAACTTGAACGACCGGGAGCGGGCCTGCCAGCGGCCGGGCGACCGGGGGCAGGTCGGCCAGAAGATTGGCGTCCGTCACGGCCACGGCCCTGCCTGGCAAACAGCTTGTCTTCGTCCACAAAGGAATCGGGAGACTTGAGCCCCACGTAAGGATGCTCCCGCTGTACGGGTATGGGTCCGCCGAGAAGCTGTTCTATCTGCCTGAGCAGACGCTTCTCCTCGGTATCACAGAATGAAACCGCGGTACCCGAGGCACCGGCGCGGGCTGTACGCCCGATGCGGTGCACGTAGGTTTCAGGTTCCGTTGGCAGGTCAAAATTGAAGACATGGGAGATGTCGTCCACATCTATGCCCCGGGCTGCCAGGTCGGTGGCTACCAGCACCGGCGTCTCCCCGGAACGGAAGGTTTCCATGGTCCGGGTCCGGTTACCCTGGCCCTTGTTGGCATGGATTACACCAGTCTGGATACCTGCGAGGTGCAGGCTCTTGGCTATGCGGTCTGCTCCATGTTTGGTCCGGGAGAATACTACCGCCCGGGTAACCTTGAGGTGCTTGATGAGGTGGACCAGAAGCTCGCGCTTGTTGCCCTTCTCCACATGGTACAAGGACTGTGCAATGAGTTCCACCGCAGGCTTCTCGGGCTCAATATCAATGCGTACAGGGTCGCGGAGCATGGTGCGGGCCAGTTCCTCGATCTCCCGGGGAATGGTGGCAGAAAACAGGAGGGGCT
>MIBM01000352.1:2012-2386 GCA_001830645.1 Spirochaetes bacterium RIFOXYC1_FULL_54_7 | reverse complement strand
GTCGAAGATGACAATTTCCACTGCGGAAAGGTCGATGTAGCCCTCTGATTTGAGGTCAAGAAGCCGCCCGGGTGTAGCGGTAAGTACATCGACTCCGCGTTCCATGGCCTTGATCTGGGGGACCTTGCCTACACCGCCATAGACACAGGCCCGCTTGATTTCCGTCCTGCGGCCATAGGCGGCAAAACTTACGTCTATCTGCATGGCCAGTTCCCTGGTCGGTGCAATGACGAGGGCTCTGGCTTTGCGCGGCTGACGCCTGCCAGGAGTCTGTACCAGATGCTGGATGGTGGGCAGGGCAAAGGCAGCGGTCTTACCGGTGCCTGTCTGGGCACAACCCAGAAGATCCCGGCCGGCCAGCAAGGTTGGAATCG
>MIBM01000352.1:530-1998 GCA_001830645.1 Spirochaetes bacterium RIFOXYC1_FULL_54_7 | reverse complement strand
GCTGTCGTGCATGATTATCCTTGTACGAGAAAAGGGAATTTACCAGAAAGACCATTGATCGAGCAGTGCGCGATCCGGTCCGGGCGACCTGCGGATGTCAGCATTATCCGCGAACGTTCTCGTCTTGACGAATATAGCTGAATTATCCGCGGTGGGATAGGGGGCACAAGAATTGTGCTTGATCTAAACGCTTGATCCATGCGCCTGTCACCTTCCTGACTGTTGCAAGCAACTGGTCCTTCTGGAAAGGCTTGGCCAGGAAATCGTTGGCCCCGAGGCCAAGGGCGGTCTTCCGAATGTCCTCTTCTCCCCGGGTGGTAAGCATTATGACAGGAATAGCCTTGGAGGCCGCTTCGGAGCGCAGGATCTTCAGAAACTCCAGGCCGTTCATTACCGGCATGTTTATATCAAGGATTATCAGGTCGACCTTGGCGCTTTTCATCTTTTCAATCGCCACTGCACCGTTCTCAGCCTCCAGGACCACATGTCCGGCACCCGAAAGCGACAATGAAGGCATGCATGACCACGGCCTCGGCACTGGATGCAGCCCAGGCTGCGGCCACCACGGCAGATACCGAGCCTTCAGCCGAACCGTCCACCTTGGACCGCACAGCCTCGACCCGGGAAAGTACACTGCCCAAAGCCCTGGATACAGCCATGAACCGTTCCATCAGATCAAAGACCGCCGCCTCGCTCTTGTCGGTGACATGGCATAGCAAAGCACGCAGGAACGGAGTCCTGGACACAAGCTGGCTTATACCACTGGCTAGCGACATCGTCTGACTATGGAGTTTTTCTGCCGACTCCAGGGCCATAGCCAGCTCCAGTCTGGTAGTAGTTGTCTTTTCCATTTGTCTGGTTTCCGAGGGAAAGACCTGGACCAGGTATCCTGCCAGACCGGCAGAAACCACCGATAAAACCTGCAATTTGATTACTGACAATAATACTGGCCGCCTTTGGAATTGTGTGACATACTACGACACACTATGTATAAATGTCCGGGATAATGGACAACTCCCAGGCCCGTATCCAGCAACCAGGAGGCATTTTACATGGACGAAGTTGAGGGTACAGGATATTCATTGGAGCTCCTCAGGCAACAAGCCCAGACCTTCAGAGAACTGCACAGGGACCTTTCCGACAAGCTGTGGTCACTTACCACCGAATCAGGGCTTAGCGCGGACTTCTTTGCCGAGACCCTCAACGCCAATTCGGTCAACCTCGAGGCCATACAATCCATGACTGATGAGCTTGAAGCCCTCAAAGCAAGCGCTTCAGATATCACCGTATCGGCCAAAGGTGCGGACGACAAACTTGGTACTGCCGACGGCTCGTCCAAAGCAGCCCTTTCGGCGATAGAGGCAGGCAATCAGGCCCTTAAACTGATGGACGAGCGTTTCAGGGGCTTCGTCAGCCTCTTCCAGCGCCTTGGCGAGGCGGTGGACAAGATCGACAAGACCCTGAAAGC
>MIBM01000352.1:0-504 GCA_001830645.1 Spirochaetes bacterium RIFOXYC1_FULL_54_7 | reverse complement strand
ATCTACTGTCCCTGAATGCCGCAATCGAGGCGGCCAGGGCAGGTATCCACGGGAAGGGCTTCAAGGTAGTAGCCAATGAAGTCAAAAACCTGGCAGAAAAAAGCAGGGACCTGACAGATACCGCCTCCAGACTTCTCAAGGAGCTGCGGGTCGGGATGGAAGGCAGCACCGCTGGACTTAAGGCGGTGGAGGAAGGCAAGGATGAGCTGACCAGAAAGATGGAAAACTCCCGGGAGGAACAGCATAACAGTGCCATGGCCATGGCCGGAGCCACCGGTGACATGAGCCGGATCAGCAGTGCCTTGCAGATACAGAAACACAGTGTAGACCATATTGCCGCCGCCATGGCTCAGCTCAGCCAGGCAGTGAACCTGCTTACCGGAAGCTCCGAAATCATCAAAGGCAACCTCAACCGGCAGAAACACTCCACAACTTCGGTGCTGAAAACCGGCTCCAGCCTGAAGGCGGCCATACAAGAGATGAACAAGTCCATTCATGAACTTG
>MIBM01000351.1:3030-5224 GCA_001830645.1 Spirochaetes bacterium RIFOXYC1_FULL_54_7 | reverse complement strand
GTTCCCGGACGGCTTCCCGCGCCTCTGGTTTGATGAAGTCTATCTGGGCGGTGTCATTCCAGGGCATGCTCGTACCATCGTTGCCGTGGTAGATGTAGGTGGTCTTGCCAGTGCCGAAGTCAGTCCGCTTGAAGACCACCGCGGCATCCTGCCTGGAGTAATAGTGGTCTTCCAGCCAGATGCCTATGCGTCCATCTCCGGACAGGTTTTCACCATGGAAGGAGTACCCCGGGAAAGGAGGGGAATCGCGCTGGATGAAAAGCTCCGGCCTTTCCCTGACCCAGGCGGAATCAAGGCCTGTGTGGTTGGGTACCATGTCGGCGGCCATGCGTATTCCCCGCCATTCAGCCCGGCGCCGCAGGTTTTCGAGGGCTGGCCAGCCACCAAGTTCCTCCGCTATCTCGTAGTCGAACAGGGAGTAGGCGCTGGCGGCGGCTTCGGGATTGCCACATAATTCCTTGATGCGTCTGCTGGCTGCACTGCGTTCCCAGAGCCCTATGAGCCAGAGGGCGTTGAAACCCCTGGATGACAGGGTGTCCAGTTCCTCGTCCGGAATGGCGTCAAGGGTCTGGATTGGTCTACCGTAGGCCTTTGAAAGCTGGTCAAGCCACACCAGGGTGCTCTTGGCTATCATGACCACCCGGGGCATCCAGTCACGGTCCTTGCTGAACCGTTCGTATTCATGGTCAAGGTTCTCGTATGACAGCACCCTGGCAGGGCCGGGACCGGGGAAGAAGGGTTTCTCCTCTTCGGCCAGCATGTCTACGCTGCCCAGGAGCTTGCGCATCCGGTGCCCTATCACCAGGCCCCAGCGCCGCCGGATGAAATCCAGTTGGCCGGCTATGGAGTAGGGGCTGGCTTCCACTGGTGCCTTGAGCATGCTGACCAGGTCCTGCTCGTCGGGGCCGAAGCCTGGCATGGCGGCAAAGGCGTCGTCAAGGGCGTCCATGGCCTTACCCATCTCTGGATTCATGCGCAGTTCGCTGTCGTCGAAGAGGAAACGGAAGGGTTCGAAGGCCGGATTCTCGTTGGCCAGGCGCAGCATGAGCAGTTCTTCCAGAGCCACAAGCCTGCGCGGCGTGCCCTCGGTTTTTCCTTCAAGCCAGACCTTGGGGTCCCCATCGAAACCAGTGGCCGGAGGGAAGCGGGTGGTGAACTCCAGCAACAGCCTGTCCATGCCTGCCTTACCGATCTTTTTCTCCATGCCGGCATAGGCGGTTTCGAAGGCCTTGGATTGATGAGTCTGCCGGTAGAGTTCGCAGACGGCGTGGAGAATTTCGTCCACAAGGGCCATGGCATTGATCTTGCCCGCCTTGATCACCCGTTCGGGATGCACTGCAGGGTGTATATGTTCATTCAGTTTGGCCGCGAACAGCCTGGCTGCGTAAAAATCGGCAAAGACCACATTCCCGCTTGACGAAAACAGAGCCTTCTCCAAGCCAAATTCCTGACGTACCGACTTGGCTATATGAAACTCGTACAGGGTTGATCCGAGGTGGGCTTCCTGTATCGCATGATTTTCAATGGCAGTAAAGCCGAGAACAAGTTCTTGTGCAGGATGGTTTTTCATGGAACTCTCCCTTGAAGGATGATACTCCAATACGTGGATGGACACAATAGAAATGGGGCGGAAGGGCTGCCTTGGCGGGTGAAATGCCGTGCAGCGTCAGGATCGGGTCAGCAGGGCAACCAGACTGGCCAGGCCGTACAGGGCAGGCAGATGGATAAGGTAGATGGTCAGGGAGTGCCTGCCCGCATATGCCAGAGGTCTCAGGAGGGCGGTTCGCAAGGGAATTCTGTTGCCTCTGGCAAGGTTGTAGCGGATTGCCAGGTCAGCTGCGGCAGCTCCGAAGAGGCACCAGGCAAACCAAGGCAAAAGCGGAAGATAATCAACAGGATGCAAACCGGCAGGCCTGAAGCCCAGCCAGGCCAGATAGGGCCAGACAAAGCGCTGGCCTCCAAGTGCGAGGCCGCCAGCCATGAAGGCGAGTCCAGTTGCAAGGGCAAGAACCGGCCTTCCCAGAAAAGGCCAGACCATGATGGATGCGGCGGCCAGAAGGTGAAGGATACCGAAAAAGACGAAGCCTTTGTGGAACATGATGGCGCTGATAGCGGTTATAGCCAGTGCGGGGACGGCAAGCCGGCCAGCCCTCACGGCAAAAGACCGGAAACCGCTTCCCCTGGTCTTCTTGCC
>MIBM01000351.1:1033-2925 GCA_001830645.1 Spirochaetes bacterium RIFOXYC1_FULL_54_7 | reverse complement strand
CGAAATATATGCAGCATGATAAACGACCATGAGTATGACCAGTGCACCCCGGATGGCATCCAGAGACAGGGATCGCTCGGTGGTCGATCTGTCAAGTTTGTCCGTCTGGCCTGCCTGGAGCATCTGGCTTGTCCGGCCCGGAGTCCTGCTCATTCAGCAACCGGCTTTGCCGGCTTGGGCAGTCGGAGTTCAAAAAGGGTCCCTTCACCAATGGCTGATTCGAAGCGGATTGTGCCGCCAAGGTAGCGTTCGGCGCTTAGTTTCATGCCGTAGGTTCCCAGTCCCCGGCCGCGGCCCTTGGTGCTGTATGAGCGCTCGAAGACCCGCCGCTTGGTTTCTTCTCCCATCACGGCTGGATTCCAGACCCAGATTGTCAGACCGTCGGTTTCATCCCTGAAGCCTATCCGTATGTCATCCCCCCGACCCGAGGCCTCCACTGCGTTCTTGACCATGTTTACCAGGATGCGGCGCAGCAGCACCGCATCTACCCGGATGGTAGGCCAGGCTGTCCCATCGGCTTTCTCCAGTATTATTCCCCTGCCGTACAAGGGGTACCTGAAAAGCGCGATGGTCTGGTTGACCAGTTCTTCAAGATCTGTCCAAATGGCTTCGGTGTCCAGGCTGCCTTCCTCTATGGCCTTGAGGGTGCGTTGGCTGGCTATCTCCTCTGCAAGCTGGTCCGCCGCCGATTTAAGCAGGCTGAGGTAGTCTGTATCTGGATCGTCTTCGGGATGTTGCAGTATATCGAGCATGGCCTGTATACCGGTGATGGTATTGCCTATGTCATGGTAGAACAGGCGCTCCAATACTTCCTGGCGTTTGTGGGCAGATATATCCGAGGTGGTCATGAGGATGAAACGGTGGCCGGCTGCATCGAGGGGAGCCGTCCAGACCAGCAGATTAAGGGCATCCAGGCCAAGATGGTCATGGCGTTTTATGACACACTCATCAGCGCCTTCAAGGCCTCCTTTTGCTCTGACGATGGCAGACGGAGCTCCACAGAAGGTGCAGAGCAGACTGGTTCCGCAGCCGCCGGGCATGGTGCTGGAATTGGCACATCCCAGTGCCTCTCCTGGTCGAAGACCCACGGCCTGGTCGACCTGTACCTCTTCCCTGGCTTTCTTGTTCAGCCAGACTATCTGTCGCTGTTCGTTCAGTATGTAGACTGCCAGGGGGAGTGTTTCCAGGGTTCGTGGCGCATCGATGGTCATGATGACGGATCTCTGCGCTTCCAGCTCTTCCAGTCTGGCCCGGGGGGCTGGTAGGAACAGTGTCTCCTGTGCATCAGGGTCGAAGGTGTTCATATAAGATTCCACGGTACAATGTCCTTGGTACAGGCTGATTGATACTTGACGAAATATGTTGAATTCGTCAAGCTTCAATTTGGGTCTAAACCCTTGTATTGCATGATAAAACGAACAGGAGCACGCTGTGTCAGTCACGGTCGAACATGAGAAACGGAAGAAGGAAATCCTCGAGAAAGCTCTCGATGTATTCGTGGACGAGGGTTACGCGGACACTACCTTCCAGAAAATAGCCGACCGTTGCGGCATCACCCGCACTATACTGTACCTCTATTTCAAGAACAAGCGAGAGATCTTCACCTTCAGCATCAAGCGTTTTACAGAAAAGCTGGAGGCAGAGATCCGTGAAGCCGCAAGTTCCGAGACCGATCCATCGTATGTAAAGCTGGAACGGGTTTCTACCCTTGTGGTCCAGCGTTGCGTCGAGCAGGCCAAGCTCCTGTCGGTCATTGCCGATTACCTGGCCCATATCCGCCGCAGTGGCAACGATGCCTATGAGAGGGTCCGCAGGCGTACCATACGGATGCGCCACATTGTATCCGGCATAGTCATAGCCGGCCAGAAGCGGGGGGAGCTGATCAAGGTTCC
>MIBM01000351.1:290-1017 GCA_001830645.1 Spirochaetes bacterium RIFOXYC1_FULL_54_7 | reverse complement strand
GATTTCGTGTACGGCCAGATCGAGGCTTCCGTGTTCAGAGCCACCGTGCTAGGCAGACCTGATGCTGACGACCTGGTAGCCGTCTGCCGCTTCTTTATTGAACGGCTCAAGGCCTGAGAGCCATGCAGCGCAAACCCGAGTGGCTCAAGGTGGCCATACCCCAGGGCAAGCTCTGGCTTTCCATGAGCGAACTGATCCGCAGGCGGGGGCTCCATACTGTGTGCGACGAGGCCGCATGCCCGAACAAGGCAGAGTGCTGGGGCTGCGGCACCGCTACCTTCATGGTTCTTGGGCAGCTGTGTACCAGAGGCTGCCGTTTCTGTGCCGTTTCAACCTCGCCCCAGGGTGTTCCCGTCCGTGACGATGAACCCCGGCAGCTGGCACTGGCGGTAAAGGAGCTTGGTCTGAAGTATGCCGTGGTTACCAGTGTTGACCGTGATGATCTTCCAGACCGCGGAGCCGGGCACTTTGCCCGCTGTGTGTCAGCGATTCGTGAAGAGAATCCTGCTGTACAGGTAGAGGTCCTGATACCCGATTATCGTGACGCCGAGATGGATCTGATACTGGACGCCAGGCCAGATGTCATAGCACACAATGTAGAGACTGTCCGCCGTCTTCAGGGTGTGCGTGACCAGCGTGCCAGCTTCGATCTGTCCATCCAGACCCTCATGGAAGCTAAAAGCCGGAATTCGACCCCTGGCAATCCGGGCAAAGGCACCCTGGCCAA
>MIBM01000351.1:0-167 GCA_001830645.1 Spirochaetes bacterium RIFOXYC1_FULL_54_7 | reverse complement strand
GGTTATGGGTCAGTACCTTCAGCCTACGGCAAAGCAGATTCCTGTAGTAGAGTACCTGAGTCCCGACACCTTCGCCCATCTGGCTGGCATAGCCAGGGAGAAGGGTTTTTCTTCTGTTGTGTCGAGTCCGCTTGCCAGGACCAGTTACCATGCCCAGGAAGGCTTTG
>MIBM01000350.1:5501-7388 GCA_001830645.1 Spirochaetes bacterium RIFOXYC1_FULL_54_7 | reverse complement strand
ACATGCCGTAGTCGGTTATCATGCGCCTGGCAATGTCGGTGGCCCGGGTAATGTCGTTGCTGGCTCCGGTGGAGATCTTGCCGAACACCAGGTCTTCCGCCGCACGGCCGCCAAGGAGGACATCTATTTCGCCAATCAGCTTGTCCTGGGTCACTATGTACCTGTCTTCAATGGGTACCTGGAGGGTAAAGCCCAGGGCTCCGAAGCCCCGGGGCACTATGGTCACCTTCTGCACCGGGTCTGAATCCGGGGTAAAGGCAGCCACCAGGGCGTGGCCGGCCTCGTGATAGGCTATGACCTTGCGCTCCTCGGGGTTCATGACCCGGCTCTTTTTTTCAAGGCCGGTCATTATCTTCTCTACGGCTTTTTCGAAGTCTTCCTGTTGTACCTTCTTGCGGCCTGCCCGCACGGCCAGCAGGGCCGCCTCGTTTACTACATTGGCAAGATCGGCGCCCACAAAACCTGGGGTACTGCGGGCTACTTTCTTGAGTTCTACTACTATGTCCAGTTTTACCGTCTTCGCGTGTATTTTAAGTATAGCCTCCCGGCCGACCAGGTCGGGCCGGTCTACAGCCACCTGGCGGTCAAAGCGTCCGGGACGCAACAAGGCAGGGTCAAGTACGTCGGGTCTATTGGTGGCTGCGAGGATTATGAGACCGCTGGTAGCATCAAAGCCGTCCATTTCCACCAGCAACTGGTTAAGGGTCTGCTCCCGCTCGTCATTGCCGCCGCCCAGACCATTGATTCGGCTCTTGCCTATGGCATCCAGCTCGTCTATGAAGACTATGCATGGCGCTTTCTCGCGGGCCTGCTTGAACAGGTCTCGGACCCGGGCAGCACCCACGCCTACAAACATTTCAACGAACTCGGCACCACTCATGCGGAAGAAGGGTACCCCTGCCTCACCGGCTACTGCTCGGGCCAGAAGGGTCTTGCCGGTTCCAGGAGGTCCCAGAAGGAGTACACCTTTGGGTATCTTGCCACCTATGTCGGTGTACTTCCGCGGGTTTTTAAGGAAATCGACTACCTCGACCAGTTCCTCCTTGGCCTCATCCACCCCGGCTACATCCAGAAAGCGTGTCTTCACATCCCCTTCTGCCACGATGACATTCTTGTTCTGGCCAACAGACAGGACATTGGAGCCCATGTTTGACATGCGCTTCTGCAGGAAATGCCAGAGGGCAAACATGAAGCCGATCGGGATCAGCCAGTTGAGTACGAAGGCAAGTAGAGCGTTGCCCTCCATGGGCATGGCTGAATAGGTAACGCCCTTCTCATCCAGCAACCTGGTGAACTCCGGGTCGTAGACCGGGACCGTCTTGTAGGTGGTCCTGCCCGTAGTAGCCATCGGCCGGCCGTCGGTGGGCAGGGTTGGGGCGTTCGTGTATCCGGTATAGTAGTTCTTGTCCATCTCGATGCGTACTATGAGGTTCCGTGACACCAGGTCCTTGAACTCGCTGTACGGTACCACCGAGCTGTCGGCCGAGACCAGCAACCAGTTGAACATGCTTATCGAGATGATAGCCACAAAAATATAGACGATGGAGTTTTTCCATCCATCCATGGGCGGTAGTGGACCACCGCTCAGTGGTTTTTTCTTGTTCTTGGAGTTCCAGGAGTCATTCTTTCGGGGCATTGCTTCCTCCGCTTACTAATGTACGGAATTCCGGCGCATTCGGCCACAGCGGCTCAAGCGTAGCTTGGCTACCACCTGGTGATTCTTGTTGGCAAGTGTCCGGTTGCGATTTTCCTTGACCACCCGAGGGACTTTTTAGTACATTTCGGTCGTCAATCCATACACTCTTACACCAATTTCAGGAGGAATACGACATGAAGGTAAGCCCATTGGGAGATCGCGTACTTATCAAGATCCAGGAAGGCGACAGC
>MIBM01000350.1:0-5421 GCA_001830645.1 Spirochaetes bacterium RIFOXYC1_FULL_54_7 | reverse complement strand
ATCGACGGCACCGACCACCTGATCGTGAAGTTTGCCGACATCCTGGCCGCCATCGACTGAGTCAACAGTCTGGTTGAACAGGAATGGCCGCCTTTCCTCCACGGAAGGGCGGCCGTTTTCAATGGCAGCGGATAATCCGGCACCAGGGCAGTATCAACAAAGCGGGATCAGCCGGTTATCAATTCCAGTAGTTCGGCCGGACTACCCGCCTCCACCACACGTTCCCGCCTGGTCTCGTCCTTGAACAGCTGGCTGACCTCCGCCAGGAACTGCAGGTGGGGTCCGGTCTTCTCCGGAGGTGAGAGGGTCATGATGAAGATCCTGGCAGGCTCTCCGTCAAGGGAATCGAAGGGGACCGGCATCCTGGAAATGCCGACACAGGCCACCAGCCTGTCCACTGTCTGTGTCTTGCCGTGGGGTATGGCAATGCCGAATTTCATGCCCGTTGACAATCGGTTTTCTCGTTCCATGACGGCGGTTTTGGCTGCCTGGACATCCTTGATGGCGCCTGCATCATGAAGGATGGCTATGAGTTCGTCTATGATGCCCTGTTTGTCCAAGGACTTCAGGCCTATCTTGACCGTTTTGGTGGATAGTATGGTACTGAGATTCATGGCCTGATCTTAAAGCCCGGCCCGGTAAAAGTCAATCTTTGAGGCAACATGTCTTTCACGCTGGGTTGCCTTTCAGAATATTCCGGTACATCAGATGAAGTGGCGGGCAGTCTTAGCCACCGACATGTCTTCGTGTCCAGCCACCAGTGTTGCAATAATTCCCTGTATGCCAACGTCCAGGAAGGCTCCCAAGGACATCAGTGGAAAAGCCACGGGTACGACAAGAATATAGCCGGATTCAAATCCCCTGCCGTAGGCGGCACACAGGAAGGCAATGGCGCTCAGGGGACCCAGGCCAGGCGCTGCGCCAAGCAGAAGCGCGCTGGCAGGTATGAATAGCAACATCCAACCTATCGTGCTGGATCCGATGCCCAGGCTTGAGTACGAGCTGAGAATGACAATGAAGGCGGTGGCGCTCACCATTGCCGTGCCAGCCCTGCCAAAGGTCATGGCCAGGGGCAGGCTTGCGGTGCTGGATCTGCGGCGCACCCCGAGGCTTTCCTTGAGGTGTTTGAGGAGTATTCCCGCGGGTATGGCCGTATGGCCGGTAATGGCTCCAGCCAGGGATGGGGCTAGCAAGCCATACATTAGTATGAAAGGATTTTTCCTGCCATTTGCCAGATAGATGGCCAGTGGCAGGATAATCAGAACGACGATGGCAAACTCGATTCCGAGTACTGCCAGCATCCTGCCGAAAATGGCCAGCCTGGCAGTGGCGGCTATGGAGATGGTTCTGGCAGCACTTATGAATATGAGTGGAAGGGGCAATATTTCAACAATGAAACTGTTGATCTGCCAGGAAATGCGGGAGATTGAATCAAAGAGATTGAGCGCCGGCTTGGTGGCGCTGCGGTCAAAGGAAAGGGCCATGCCGATCATGGTGCCAAGCAGGGCAAGGGGCAACAGGAAATCCATGGACTGGAGTGTCTGCAGGGGATTCGCGGGTATCATGGCCAGCAAAATTTCCCTGATGGCGGGAATGGGAGCCACGGCAAAGGAGGCATCAGTGCTCAGTGGAATCCTGCCCGGCGAGAGGAGCAGACCGCCTCCGATACCTATGATGGTCATGATGAACACGGCCATGATGGAGTAGGCTATGGCCCGTGCCCCGGTGCGCAGCAGTTTTTTGTCTTCCAGCAATTCATGCACCGCAATGGGCATGGAGAAGAACAGTATGGGCAACAGCATGTAGCGGCCCAGGTTCATGCTGATCCCGGTAAGTACATCCAGAATGCCCATGGATTCCGCTAGGGGTACCACGAGACCCAGAGCCACTCCCAGGATGGCGGCTATCAGGTATTTAAGCCATATCTTCATGGCCGGAGCATACCCGAGGGGCCATGGACCGTCAAGGCGAAGCGTTGACAAACCAGAGTAAGCGGTCAAAAATGGGGACATCCGCTTTGAGATTGATCCAAGTGGTCGAGCACACATCAAAAGAGCATCTGCAAGCGGGCAGCCACAGCTCCGAAAAAATAATCAGTTCGATCCTGATTGCCATTGCCGTTAGTAAGTTAAAATCCCGCAAGGATATTTTCATATCTTTTGACCTGGATTTTCAGCCTGTGGAGGTAATGCTTTATGAAATCTGTACAGAAGTTCCAGTCTATGCTTTGTGGTGCCTTCGTCCTGCTGGTAGTCTTATCAGCCTGTACATCGATATCCAGCCGCTTGATCAGCGATGATCCTGCAGACCGAATGGAGGCTGCTGCCAAAATCCTTGCCCTGCCAGCCGGCAAGATAACTGCTTCTACCAAGGACCGGCCAGCCCTGCTCGCGGTTCTGGCCGATCCGGAACCGGCAATCCGCCTGGCAGCGGTTAAGCTTTTGCAGACAAGCAATGATGATACGATCATACCGTATCTTGTGGAACATTTTGCCGATACCGACAGTGCTGTCCGGATTCTGGTTATACAGACGGTCACCGCTTTCGGAGAGACAGCCCGATCGGCCTTGAACGCGGCAACCGGACACTTGCTTACGGCCCTGGCCAGCGGCGAGAGCCAACTGCGCCTGGCAGCCTTGCAGGGTCTTGCATTGGGCGGCAACCAGGAAACGATTCCGGAAATTATCAACCTTTTCGATGACCCCGATAGCGAACTGGCCGCCGGCGCGATGGATGCGGCTGCCAGCTTCGGTCTGGTGGCTTCACCATATTTGACCAAGGCTTTATCCAACGAATACCCGGAGATCAGGATCGGCGTTATTGAGGTACTGCAACGCATTGACGACAAAACGTTGATTGGTGAAATTCTGGCACTCCTTGATGACACAGATGAGGGTGTCCGAAACCGGGCAGTGGACCTGGTTGCGGCCAACTGTCCCGGACATCTCGAGGATGCCGATCCGTCTGTCCGGAAGAACTGTATAAAGGCCCTTGGCATGGTTGGCCTGCCTGTTATCGGACATACGGTCAAGGGTTTGTTTGATGAATCGCCAATGGTTCGTGCTGAAGCTGAATCCGCCTTACGCAGCCTGCTGCCTGACTCGACCGAAGCCGTGCTGGAAACTGTTTTCCGGACCTTGAGCTATTATCCGATCAACGAATCGGCTACCGCTTTTCTCGGCAGCGTCAAAGTGCCGGAAACCCTTTTTGTGGACATACCGGAAGCCGTACAGCGGGTGTGGCAGTTGGCGTCCAAGACCTGGGAACCTTTTCTTGGCCTTGTGGAAGAGGATGGTATAATCTATGCAAACTCCAAATCCACCGTATATGCCCTGAACGCCGAAACCGGAGCCGCACTGTGGGAATACAAGCCACCGTTTGAACACTACGATAAAATCCGTGGCCTGGATTTTGACCAGCCGCTGGTGGTTCATCGTGGAATGATCTATCTGACAAACGAAAACCAGCGACTGTATGCCATCAAAGCCTCCGACACTAAGTTACACTGGAATTTCACCTCCGCAGATTTATGGGGAACCTGTATAAAGCCCTATGTCACCGACACAGCTATCTTTTCCGGAGTAATAAACTACACGGGGAAAGCCATCGTTTATGCGCTTCAGCCGGAAACCGGCCGCGTTATCTGGAAACGTCAATTCCCCGATATCGGTGACTTCCATCTGCTGATCCAGGATGACTACCTTTTTGTGGCTGGCCAAAACGCCGTCCTATATGCCATCAACCCGGAAAACGGTTTGATTCTCTGGGAGAGCCGGACAGGCGCGGCTGCCGCCAATCCGGCCAGCGCCAATGGCTTGGTAGTTGTTACCAATACCGATAATATACTGTCTGCCCTTAGGGTAACGGACGGTAACCTGGTCTGGAAAGCCGCCAATATCGACGGCGAACCATCGATCCATGATGGTATCGTCTATGTATCCGGCTCGGACGATAAGTATTACGCCTTGCGGGCTGACGACGGGTCTCCGGTCTGGAAAGTAGCGAACGAGTTTGCCAATAATACGATAAACTCATTTGCTGATGGCCTTATGTATCATTTCAACCACAGGGCCATGACGACTGCGCTCGGAAGCAAAAAGTATCCCAACAGCAGTGCCGTCAATATGGAAACCGGGGCTGTTTTGTGGTCTGTCAATCTTGACAATCTGAAAGGTTCTTCGCCGTTTGCGGCCGGCCGGATGGTCTATCTGAATATTGGTGACAGAATAATGGCCATTACCACACCGGACAGATTGTGGAGCGGGATTGATAGTCTCGGAATTGACAGCCTGGATCTGCTCGTCAAACTGACGGAAAACAAAAATCCGGCTGTAGTTACACACGGCAAAATAGCCTTAAGCCAGATCAGTCAATACGGTATGGCCGATTTGGCGGTTCTGGCTGATTTTCTGGGACATGAAAATGTGCTGGTGCGCATGAATGCCGTTACAGCCCTCACCGCCATCGGCCAGCCGGCCACTCCTCTGTTGCTGGAAGCCGCCAATGATGACAATGCAGGAATCAGGAGACAGATTCTGGCCTATCTTGAAAAAAGCCGGACGCTTGTAGCGGCCGATGATCCGGACTGTCTGACCATCGGCGACGCCTATTTTGCGGAAAAAAACTATCTTAAGGCTCTGGAGTATTATACCTTGTATGAGAATCAGCAGGCTGATTCCTATCTGCGCTGTGCCAGGACTTACCTGGCTCTGGCCACCGGCTATTCGGCTGTTGATAATGTCAAAAAAGCTATCGGCTATTTTGAACAAGCCGACGCTCTTAGCCAGGAGAACCTCCAGCTGATAGCCAATGCGTTTTTTACGGCCCGAGACTATGTCAATGCCGGTACCTACTACGGACAAGCCGGAGATGCCGCTGGTCTTCTTAAAACAGCTGAAAATCTGTATAACAACCGGGATTATACCAATGCCGGTCAGTTTTATGAACAAGCCGGCGCTGACCCTCAAAAGCTCATCCAGGTAGCCGAAAGCCTTTTTACCAAGGGTGATTATCTGTTGGCCGCCGCGTTTTATGAAAAAGCCGGGCAACTTTCCACACATGCCGGAGCCATTGCTGAAAAATTACTAGCCAAGGGTGACTACGGTAATGCCGCTCTGTACTACGAGCAGAGTACGCCCGGGCCAAGGCCGGCCGTATACGAACTTCTGGCTAACGGGTTTTTGAAAGTCGGTGATACCGAAAGAGCCGAAAGCTATTTCCTGAAGGCCGATGCCTATCCAAGCTACTATCTTGAACTGGCTGACGCGTTCGCCGCTTCCAGCAATACAACCAAGGCCGACTATTATAAAAGACTGTACAGGACTTTTGTTTTTGATGAATTCGGGGCCCGGATAAACGATGATGGCAGTATTGTCATTAACCTTGAGCGGCTGGGCAAATCAGCACTGGAAAAATCCAAAC
>MIBM01000349.1:1025-1167 GCA_001830645.1 Spirochaetes bacterium RIFOXYC1_FULL_54_7 | reverse complement strand
CGTCATCAAGGCTGACACCGCACCTTTTGGAGATAAAGTTTCCGACATGTTCCACGCCTTCATTCCTGAAGAGGATGAGGATGGCCCATTGACCGGTTCAGCCAAGGTGGAGACGTTACGTGACTCACAGATGAAAATCTGC
>MIBM01000349.1:0-965 GCA_001830645.1 Spirochaetes bacterium RIFOXYC1_FULL_54_7 | reverse complement strand
AACGACGACCTGCTGGATACCTCCCGCAACGTCGGCAAGATATCCGGCGGCATGACCATCCACCGTCACGGCGACGGCAACGAAGCCAACTATCCCGCCATCCGGATTTACGACATACCCAACCACACATCTGAGCTGTTAGCACTGCGCGATAACTTCGTGCGTGTTTTCGACACCGAGAGCCACCTCCAGTCGTGGACGATGGGTGACGCACAGCCTTTAGGCGAGGCGTTCCGTACCAGTAATAATATGTCCATGATGCGCGCTGGCGGGGATATGGTGACGAAAGATGACGTGCGCTCCTTTGACCGCTTTGTAAAGTCCTTCATAGGCAGTCTGGTTAAATGGAACATGGAGTTTAACGAGAAGGCGGACATCAAGGGTGATTTTCAAGTGATGCCTAAAGGCAACCTGTCTCTGGTGGCTAAAGAGGTACGTGGCGCCGCCCTTGATCAGCTCAACGGCACACTCACCGACCGGGAACGCACTCAATTAGATGAGCGCGAGATGTTGCAGGATCGGCTGCTGTCCCGCGACCTGCCCTCTAAATACCTGTTGCCGAAGAAAGAGGCCGAAGCCAAGCTGGCGCAGTACGACCAGAACCAGGCACATGCAGCCCAGGTACAGCAAGGTTTGGATGAGAGCAAGACCCAGCTCCAGCTGGCCGCAGCACAGGAGAAAGCCGCGAAGGCGGAAGAGATCGCTCAGACCATCACTACTAAAGTACAGGACGGGCTTTCTAAGATCGCCCTGAATCTTGCCAACGCGAAAGGAGCCAAAGATGCCACCGCTCTACAGTCGATCCAGCTACTTCTCGACCAGATCACACCTAAAGGAAAGGGAGAAGGAGCTGCTGCAAAACCTGAAAGAAAAGCTGCCGCCAAGTAGTGTCGGCGAAGACCTGTTCGAGTACCTGGTAGTACGCATCGAACTGGAGCGCACCAGACTCAGTAAAGAACTTGACG
>MIBM01000348.1 GCA_001830645.1 Spirochaetes bacterium RIFOXYC1_FULL_54_7 | reverse complement strand
GTCAGCATCCATTCAGTCTACAGCACTGACCCATCCAGCCCCACCTTGGGTCAGTCCATGCGCAGGCTGCTGGGTGGATTCGGTGAGGCGATACGGGTCTTGCTGGTGGTTCTTGCCGGACTGGTCCTGTATGGCATTCCCGGCTTTCTTGTGCTGGCCGGCCTGTGGTGGCTGGCTTTCGGAAGGCTGGGCCTTGTCCGGCGTTTGTTTGCCCTGGCAGGCAGGGGCGTGAAAAGTCCTGGTAATAGTCCATGATGGATACCGGTCACCATACCGCGGGTTGTACCGGAGCCTTGCGGCATCGGGATGTTCTGCTCCCTCTCATCAAGGGGGTGATATTCGATCTTGATGGTACCCTGATAGATTCCGAGCCTGTTTACTGGGAAAACGACCAGGTTTTTCTTGCCCGCTATGGCATCGATTTTACGGAAGAACTGAACGAGGCCATGTTCGGCTGGGGAGCAGTGGATTTCTTCACGAAGCTCCAGCAGTTGTTCCCTTCCAGTCCGCTCAATGAAATGCCACTGTCTGAACGACTGCGGCTCAAGGATGAGGCCTACCTGGAGCTTGCAAGGAACAGGACACGTGTGTTTCCCGGGGTTGCTGTATTTGCCCGCAACCTGGTTGCCCATGGTGTACCGGTTGCCATCGCCTCTGGTTCATCGCCCTTGGCCATCGATCGCACCCTCGGGTATGCGGGCCTGGGTGAACTTTTTCCGGTAAGGGTCTCCGCCATCGATGTACCAAGAGGCAAACCATCGCCTGATATCTTTCTGGAGGCAGCCCGTCGGATTGGGGTGGATCCTGCTTTGTGCCTGGTGCTTGAAGATTCGATGCCAGGTATTCAGGCGGCCAAGGCCGCGGGCATGGCCTGCATCGCCCTTCCTGCACCAGTTTTACCAGTACACACCACAGACAAACCCAGAGCCGTCAATAACGATTCTGACAGGGTTGAGGGGGCCAAGGGTGTTGCCTGCGGTTTTGCCATTGCGGATATGCTCATCCCCGGAGGGGCTGCTTTCTTTGATCCTGCAAAACCAGAACGAGTCTGGCGTTTTGCCTGACCAGACTCCCTGTGATTTTCCTGGCCAGACTCCCTGTGGACTTTCAACCAGCCTCCGGAAACTTGTTGTGTCAGCTTCTGGCGCTGCTTATACCAAGCAGGGCATCGTTGGTCTCCCTGAACCGTTTGAGGATTATTGGTAGTATATCGATGGCGATTTCGGGATGGGCCTTCATGAAGGAGTTGAACTCCCAGGATGCCAGCACTAAACAATTGGTCGTCTCTACAGCTGTGACAGTTGCTGTGCGCTTGGCTCCATCCAGCACCGAAAACTCGCCCATGATATCGCCAGGACCATTGGATGCCAGTTCTACCTGCTTGCCGTTCTGGTCGGCCTTCTCCACCTTAACCTTGCCGGCAAGAATGATGTACAAGCCTATGCCGTCATCACCCTGACGCATGAGTACATCCCCTTCGTTGAAGGTCCGTTCGGTACAGATCTGGGCTATGCCCTTTATGTATTTTGGCTCCAGGTTTGCAAACAGGCTTACCTTGGCCAGTGCGTTTTCCTTGCTCATCGAAGCTCCTTTCAATAGTGCCGCGGACAGCTTCCGCAACAGGAAGAATACGGCAATAGGGTATGACCGTCAACGGTAAACTACACTCCTAATCAACTTGTCTGGAGTAGATGGTTCTGGTCGGGAACGCAAACTCGATACCCTCGGCATTCAGCCGCTTTTTTACATCGATGTGTATGCTGTTGTTGGCGTTTACCCAATCTTCACTGGCTACCCACACGCCGAGCAGAAGTTCCACGCCATTCTCGGCAAAGCCTTTTACAAAGAAGAGTGGTTCGGGATTCTTGAGGATGTCACGGTTTTTCGCAGCGGTCTCCAGCAGGATGACCTTGGCCTTCTCCAATTCACTGTCATAGGTGATCAGGATATTCATGTTCAGGCGTCTGGCAGGAAAACGGGTAATGTTGAAGACATTGGTCTTGATGAGGGTCTCGTTGGGTATGCGTACGAGCTGGTTGTCAAAGGTTCGAAGCTTGATGGACAGGGCATCCACCGACTGCACCACACCTACCGTGCCATCGACATTCAATACATCTCCGGGGGCAAACATCTTCTCCGAGATCAGGAAGAAGCCGCTGATGAAGTTTGATACCGAGGTCTGGGCAGCAAAACCCAAGGCTATACCTGCAATGCCTGCAGCCCCAAGCAGGGCCGAGAGATCTACCTTGGCAACATCGAAGGCATTGATGGCAATGAGCGAAATGCCAAGGTATTGGGTTATCTTGATGATCAAGCCGCTGGTTCTCACATCGAAGCGTTTTTTTGATGCCCGCTTGAGTATGCCGACCACGAGGCCGAGCAATACCATTCCTATGAATATGGTAAGGAATACCTGGGCAACCGTTATAACGGTGTCAACGGTGAAGATATGCTCCACCAGACCGGTATCCGGCAGGAGATCGAACAAGGAGCCTGAGTCAGGTGCTAAAGCTTCGGCCGCAGCGCTTGTCTCGGTCAGAGTTTCAGTTGTCGCTACGGTCTCATTCATTCTTATATCCTCGTCATAGCTTTGAAGAGTTCGAAGGACCGTTCAAAAGCCCTTTCTTCTCCCGATACCCGTGGTCTGGCCAGCACCGTGGCATCCCGTGGAACCCTGCCCTGGCTGTCGATGGCCATGCGGACACCGGATGAGCTGAAGGTGAACAGCAGCCTCTCGCTCTGCAACCGGGATCCTGTGCCGAAAATGGACAACTGTTCACCATAGATACACAGATCGCTCACCTTTACCGGCCCGGAAGATGAATTGCGGATACGGACGGGATGGGCCACCAGAGCAGGATTGGCATGGGAGAAAAGTGTTGCTGGTTCTTCGGATGCCAGGAACTCAGCCTCGTCATACCGGCAGACCACACCGGAATCCGGCGTGCCGTAGAGGGTCTTGTATGGTGGAATCAAGGCAAAGGAGGCCATGTCCTCTCCATTGATCAGTATCCGGGCTTCGAGATGGCTGAATATCCACCCCATTATGTCACTTCCTGGTGGAAGGGAGAAAGATTCATGGAGCCTGACACAGATAGGCAGGGGAGGGTAGCCGGGATATAGGCCGTATTCCTGGGTTTTGCCAACGAAGGCTCTGGTCCATGCCGCATCATCAATGGGGGGCAATTCGGGTAAAGATGGTTTCCGCGCAGTTTTATTGCTCTTTTTAACCACTGGCTTCACTTCGGGAAATCTGACCATGGCAGCAAGGACCGCGCCGTCACCAGCCGTATTGATTGACACATATAGGGATGTATTCCCGAAACAGTGGCAGCGTGCCCCTTCGTCCACAGGCAGGTTCCAGTTTTTCCATAGTATATCCAAGGTTTCAGCCTCTTGTTCTTGATCGTTCATCATTCCAGTATAAAAACTTGCAGGTATCGGGTAAAGTATATCATGGCCACAATCAGCAAAACCGGTGCCCATCGCCGCAAGCCCGAGGCAGACCAACCCGGAAAGAATGACATGGAAACTCTGGAAGGTACAGTCGAATCAAAAGACTCGATCCGGCTGGACCGCTACATAGCAGAAATCCTCAAGACCCTGACCCGCAGCCAGCTTAAAACCCGGTTGGCCGGTGCTATGGTCAATGGGCGGGAGGTCAAACTGTCACGGCTTGTCCATGGAGGAGATCGCTTTGCCCTGAGACTCGAAGCTGAAGAATCCAGGGCCGCAACAGCCGAGGATCTGGAGCTATCGGTGATCTATGAAGATGATTCGGTTATAGTGGTGGACAAAGCCCAGGGCATGGTGACCCATCCTGCACATGGAAACTGGCAGGGCACCATGGCCAATGGTCTGCTGGGTCGATTCTCCGCCTCCAGGCATTCTGGACAGGGTGCTGAGGACCCGGTTGCTCCTGCCAGGGCCGGAATCGTGCATCGCCTTGACAAGGATACCTCGGGAGTCATCATAGCAGCCAAGAATGCGGTTGCCCAGGAATTCCTTGCAGCCCAGTTCAGGGAAAGATCGACAAGCAAACTGTACTACGCAATGGTCAAGGGACGCCCGCCTGCTCCATCCGGCCGGCTGGATTCATGGCAGGCCAGGGATCCGGCCAACCGCAAGCGTTTTGCCCCTTCCGAGGAAGGCAAGGGCAAGCGTGCTGTAACGGACTGGAAGCTGCTTGGTGCGAGTGGCGACTATGCCTTCCTGGCCTTGAAACCAAGGACAGGAAGGACCCATCAACTGCGGGTGCATTGCCGGCAACTGGGTTGTCCTATCATTGGCGACCCGATATATGCAAAAAAGGATGCCAGGTTTCCAGATGCAACGCTAATGCTCCATGCAGCGGAATTGCGTATAATGATCCCGGGAGAGACAGAAATCCACTGTTTCAGCACACCATTGCCAGAGCGTTTCCGCCTTATGCTGGCCGCTTTGGCTTTTCCTGGGCTGCATTTACCCTGAGGCGTCGACCTTCGAACTCCATTCCATCAAGCTTTTCTATAGCGATCCGGGCTGCTTCTTCCGTTCCCATTTCGACGAAACCGAAGCCCCGGGTCCTTCCAGTAGCCTGGTCAATGATCACGGTGGCAGATTCTACCGTGCCAGACTGCTGGAACAGTTCCCTGACGCTGTCGTCGGTTGTCGCATAATTGAGGTTTCCGACATAGATCTTTCTTGACATCCCATGCACCTCGAAACCGGGGTTCATCGAAACTGCACCCCGAGATAGGCCCGCCAAAGCGGACCGGCGGCATGGCAGGCCGCAGACGCCGTGGTCTTCCGGGACTATACTACCCCTACCATCAATCGTCAACGCATCGGGCCTAACCGGTACCTTACTGCCGTTTTCTTGACAAAGCTCGATCCTTAACTATAATAGCCCTGTTGTAGATAACAGAAACAAGAGAGCAGGAGGGACTTATGGCTATTCTATACATAGCCCTTCCCCTTGCTGGAATTTTCCTGGGATGGATGATCCGCTGGCTTTACGCCAGATTTCAACTTACGGCCGCAGAACAGATGGCGGCGCGTATAACGCAAGACGCGGTA
>MIBM01000347.1 GCA_001830645.1 Spirochaetes bacterium RIFOXYC1_FULL_54_7 | reverse complement strand
CGGTTTTCTCGAATTTCACCGTTGATAAAAGCTCCCTGGTTTCGTGGTCAGGCATATCCAGAAGCAAGGCCTTTCCCAGGGAGGTGCAGTAGAGGGGTTTCCTTTTTCCGATGATCGAGTACTTCCTGATGCTGTTGAACTGTTCGGCCTTTTCAATATAGACCGCGTCAGTCTGCTGCTGGATGGCCAGGAAGACCGTGCATCTGGTTCGGGCTGAAAGTTCTTTGATATAAGGGGCTGCTTCTGTCTTTAGTTCCAGATTGTTCAGGTACAGACTGCACAGTTCTATGAAGCCAAGGCCAAGCCGGTAACTGCTTCCGCAGCCGTCCTGTTCGATATACCCACGTTGGCGCAGTGCGGACAGAAGTCTGAACACTGTGCTACGTGGGAGATCAAGTTGGCTGCCGATTGTCGTGAGTGTGAGTCCATCCTGCTCCTTGGAGAGCAACTCCAGAATGTCAAACGCTCTATCGATGGATTGAACCTTGATTTCCATTAAGCCACCTTTTCGAGTACCAACTTCGATACATCAAGCTATAGTAATTACTATTTTTTTTCTTGACAAGCAAAATCGTTGCTGTATAATAAAAACGGTTTCCACGATACGGAAATCAATCTGAATATCGAGCTTGGAGGAGGTTGAAATGAAAAAGTTACTCGCCCTGGTTTTAGTGATGCTGACAGTGCTTTCCGGTGTGTTTGCAGCAGGTGGAACGGAGGCCGCGGCTCCAGCCGCACCAGCAGCACCAGCAGCTACGGTGTACACGATGAAGTTCGGCCACTCCATGCCGACAGACTCTACCAGGCATCAGGCTTTGCTTGAATTCCAGGCCTATGTCCATGACAAGACCGGTGGCCGGATAAAGGTGGAGATCTACCCGGCTGGCCAGCTTGGCAATGAGTCGGAGATGATCGAATCCCTGAAGCTCGGCAACATCGAAGGCTACCTCGGCGGTGTTTTCGATGCCCTTACACCCAAGCTGAACCTGTATCTGATGCCGTTCTTCTTTGCAAAACAGGCTGATATGCTGCGCGTTGCCAAGAGTCCTATCGGTGCCGAAATAGCCAAGGACGCCGAGAAATACAGCATCAAGATGCTGGCTGTCGGTGATGCAGGGTCGAGGCACTTCTCCAACAATGTCAGACCGGTCAAGACCCCCGCAGATATGAAGGGCCTCAAGATGCGCACTCCCCCGGTAGAGTCCATCATCAAGAGCATGGAAGCCATGGGAGCGAATCCTGTTTCCATCCCCTATGGTGAGACCTACATGGCCCTCAAGACCGGGGTGGCTGATGGCCAGGAAAACCCCTTCATGAACATTGCCACCATGAAGTTCCATGAAGTCCAGAAATACCTGACTGTCATAAACTACCAGTTCCATCCGGAACCTTTCTGCGTAGGCCTGAACTGGTACAATTCGTTGCCCGCTGATCTGCAGAAGATCCTGAGCGATGCAGCCTGGTTCTATACTGAAAAACAGAATGCCTTGAGGGAAGGTACGAACGAGCAGTACTTCAACATCATCAAGTCTTCGGGCGTTGCGATTTATGAGCCAACTGCCCAGGAGAGGCAGCTCTTCATCGATGCGTGCATGCCGGTCTATGATTTCTATATCAAGAAGGGTACCTTTACCCAGCAGGAACTGGATACGGTCAGAAAAGTGGCGATGGGTAACTGATGTCCGGTGATGAACAGGTAAGGGTTCCCGCGCTTGCGCCTGAACCTTTGCCGGATCTGGGCCGTATCACTGGGTACGGCCCGGGTTTCCTTATTTTATTCCAATAAACTGGAGCGATGCATGAATGCTCTCATCAAGCTGGTGGACCGGCTTATGGCCCTGTGGTGCATCCTGCTCATGGCAGTGCTCACCCTGGGAGTTATTGTATCGGTATTCTTCAGATATGCACTGAATATTTCATTTGTACAATCAGAAGAAGCCATCACCTTGATCTTCATTGCCACGTCATATTTTGGCATGGCCCTAGGCATCAGGGAGAATGATCATATTGCGATAAGTTACTTTTCCGACAAGCTGCCCGGCAGGCTCCGCAAGGCCGTACAGGTCTTCGTGATGCTGGTGATAATCGGAGTCAACTGGATTGTCTTCAAGTACAGTCTGGAGTGGATAGAACGTGTGGGTGCTGTGCCATCTCCGGCTCTCCAGATGCCTTGGGGGTGGTTCTATGCCATGGTGCCGCTCACCTCGGTCATCGTCGTTTTCTACGCCCTGGTGAATATAGCCGCCTTGTTCCTGCCTGTCCTCCCGGCCCATAGAGGTTATGCTGCTGATGATGAAGTGGAAGATGTCTCGATCATGGCCGAAGCAGTACATCCTGATAACGGGAAAGGAACAGTATGATGCTGTCCATAATGCTGATAATCCTGGTCGTGCTGATCCTGCTCGGTGTCCCCATAGCGTTTTCCCTGGGCGCTTCCAGCATCATCTATTTCCTGGTCGAGCGTCCGACCCTCATTACCATGGTTCCCCAGCGTATCTGGGCAGGAACCAACAATTTCATCATCATTGCCATGCCCTTGTTCATACTCGCCGGAGAGCTGATGAACCGGGGCGGCCTGACCAAACGCATCATAGACTTCAGCCTGCTGGTGGTCCGGCCGATCCGCGGCGGGCTCGGCGAAGTCAATGTCGTGGCCAGCATGATTTTCGGAGGCATATCGGGATCGTCGGTAGCGGACACTTCAGCTCTTGGGAGCATCCTTATTCCGAACATGGTCAAGCAAGGGTACGGAAAGGGCTTTTCAGCAGGGGTCACCGTCGCTTCATCGACCATGGGCATGATAATCCCGCCAAGTGTTCCCATGCTGATCTACGCCATGATATCCGGGGCATCAGTCGGTCGTCTGTTCCTCGCGGGGCTGGTGCCGGGCATCCTGATTGGCCTCTCGCAGCTTGTCGTGGTGTATGTGTTATCGAAAAAACACGGCTACCATCCTCCTGTAAGCAAGTTCGTTGCCCGGGAAGCCATAGCGACCATCAGGAACGGCATGTTTGCCATCCTGATGCCGATGATCATCATCCTCACGGTATCCTTGGGCATAGCGACAGCCTCGGAATCGGCTGCGGTTGCAGTCCTGTATGCCGCCATCCTTGGTCTGTTCGTCTACAAGGAACTGAGCCTCCGGGACATAGTCATAGCCTTGAAAAAAACGGTGATGATCTCCAGCTCAATCATGGTCATTGTCGGTTTTACCATGGTATACACCTGGATTCTTGCAGTGGAGCAGATACCGGTTTTCATTGCCGATTTCATCCTTGGCCTCCAGGTCCACCCCTTTGTGATATTTATATTCCTGGACATATTGATCCTCTTCATTGGTACCTTCGTGGATGTCACGCCCAGCCTTCTACTGCTCGTTCCGATCCTGTTGCCAGTCATGCGCCAGTTTGGCATAGACGAGCTGCAGTTTGGTGCCATCATGATAGTCGGCACCGCCATTGGTCTGGTCACTCCGCCTGTGGGTATGTGTCTCAATGTGGCTACCAAGATATGCGGACTCTCCATCGTGCAAATTTTCTTGCATGCTTTGCCATTCATCATCTGCAACGTGATCATCCTGATCCTCGTGACCTTCATACCGGCAGTCAGCACCTGGCTTCCATCGATCATTCAATGAACCAAGGAGCAACAACATGAAACTTACCATCAGAGAAGGAGTCCATTCCCTTCACGGGAAGGCCATGGACACGGCCGGGCTCAGGGAGAATTTCCTGGTAACAGATCTTTTTCCCAGTGGCGGGATCTCGATGACCTATACGCACATCGACCGAATGATAGCCGGAGGAATCTGTCCTATAGACAAGCCTCTGTCCCTTGAGGCCGGTGCGGAACTGAGGGCAGATTACTTCCTGCAACGCCGGGAGCTGGGCGCCATCAATATCGGTGGTCCTGGCCAGGTGTGCATGGATGGCAAAGCCCATGATGTAGGTTCCCGGGAAGCCGTATACCTTTCGATGGGTGTCAAGGAGCTGAGTTTCTCTTCCATCGACCCGAAAAATCCTGCCAAATTCTACTTCAACAGCGCTCCTGCCCACCGGCCTACCGAAAGCCGTGTGATCACCACGACCCAGGCCAAGCGCGTGGAACTGGGCAGTGATGAAAGCTGCAACAAGCGTACCATCTTCCAGCTGATTCACCCTGATATACTGGAAACCTGCCAGCTTGTGATGGGCATGACCTCCCTGGCGACCGGCAGTGTCTGGAACACCATGCCAACCCATACCCATGAGCGTCGCATGGAAGTCTATCTATATCTGGACCTGCCAGACGATGCGGTTGTCTTCCATTTCATGGGGCCGCCTTCCGAAACCCGACATCTGGTGGTACGTAACGAACAGGCTGTGATAAGTCCCAGCTGGTCCATCCATTCAGGCGTTGGAACCCGGAACTACACCTTCATCTGGGGCATGGTGGGTGAGAACCAGGCCTTTACCGACATGGACCAAGTGCCGATGAAGTCTCTGATGTAGGGGATGTGTGGATGCAAAGCAGCTTGACAGGCAGGGAACGCATAAACAGAGCCCTCAGACGGCAGGCGGTGGACCGGGTTGCCATTGACTTTGGCGGAAGCCGCGTCACTGGTATCGCGGCCATTGCCTACAGGAACCTGCTTGGAAAAATGGGCAGGCCTGAAGACATAAGGCTCTATGACATCAAACAACAACTGGCAGATCCATCGCTGGCAATGATGGACCTGCTGGGAGGTGACGTGGTGCAACTCCAGCGCCTGGGGCCTACCACGGGTATGCCCTTCCTTAAGCTTGACGATTGGAAAGCAGGTCAGCTGACCGACGGATCTCCATGCCTGGTACCTGGTGGCTATGAAAACCGGATCCTGAAGGATGGAACCATAGAAGTGCTTCACGAAGGCTCGATCGCTGCACGGAGGACACCGCACTCGCTGTATTTTGATGTATGTGCCACGCCGCTGGCTGGAGCCGGATGCCAAGGTATTCATCCATTGTGATGGAGCCATGGAACAGATTTTGCCTGATTTCATCGAAATCGGCATTGATGTGCTCAACCCACTGCAGACTTCAGCGAAGGGTATGGATCCAGGGAAGATCAAACGCGAATACGGAAAAGATATATGCTTCTGGGGTGGAGGGGTGGAGACCCAGACTACCTTGCCATTTGGGACTGTAGATGAGATAAAGGCTGAGGTGCAGGAACGTATCGATCTGCTTGGCAGGGATGGCGGCTATGTTTTTGCCACTATCCACAACATCCAGGCTGATATAGCGCTAGAGAAGGTACTGGCCATCTTCGAAACGGCCAAAGGAAGTTGAGGGAAGTTTCAATGGGTCAATTGGAAGGCAAGACAGCAATAATAACCGGGGGTGGTACAGGCATAGGCAAGGCGATTGCCGCCCGTTTCCATGCGGAAGGAGCTGCGGTTGCCATCTGTGGTCGACGCTCCAGTGTCCTGGCGGAAACTGCCGCGGCAATATCCCCGGACGGAACGCGGATCATGTACCA
>MIBM01000346.1:1441-5512 GCA_001830645.1 Spirochaetes bacterium RIFOXYC1_FULL_54_7 | reverse complement strand
ATAGACGCCAGTGGCAAGGTTACCAACGCCGCCTTTGCCGAATGGCAGGGTCCAGGTGGTTGGGCAACCTTCAATTCCGCTGACGGCAAGGCTCTTGCTGATGGTGCTGTGGTCCGCGTTCCGGATCCCCTGGCCAATGTTGCCAATGCCAATCCCCAGATCAAGGGTTACATGTTCTATGTGTACAACCTTCAGGCAGACGGCAAGACCTACATCTGGTCCCAGTACACCCCCGGCGCCACCGGCTTTGCCAAGCCCGCCCGTCAGTACGAGCGAGACTTTGAAGGCCTCATGGCCAACCCCATCCGCGCCGCCGCCTACGCCAAGGCCGCCCGTGAGGACACCCTGGTCAACGTGACCATCGATGGCCTCAGGGTCACCGTCGGCAAGCCTGCCAGCCAGACCGTGCACTACGGCCACATGGACAAGGCCAATGCCCAGTCCGTGTACATGGCCCTCAATGCTGCCAGCATAGGCTACCGCTACAACTACAAGGCCACCGTCGATTTCTTCAAGGCCAACCCCACCGCCGACTATGAAGCCGCCACGACCCGCAAGGTCAAGGTTACCCTGAAGGAAGACAAGAGCCTTGATGCCAAGGCCAGCGTAGCCGCCTACACCGCCGCCACCGATGATGTCTACGTCGTTGCCGACGCTGTAACCGGTGCCACCTACTCCGACTTCCAGCACTACAGCCTCGAGCTCCAGACCGCCTACAAGATGGCCCTGGCCGAGCAGCGCGTGAAGTTCACCAAGTAGGCTGCCGGCAAGCCCCTGAATGGGTTTTGTAAGGGCTCCCATCAAGGAACACCCGAATGAAACTCCGGCAGGAAGCACACCGCATGCAAGGCCGTCCGAAAGGGCGGCCTTTTTGTTTCCTGGGACTTGGCCTGAATGATCCAGTTCTTTGCCCTTGTATGTAGTGGCTTGACCGCGGTTCCATACGCCCCTATGCTTGGCCGGGAGGCTATCCATGGCTGCAACGGAAAAGTCTGCAACGATAACAGTACGCTCCTTTGTCACCTCGGTGATCATACTTGGAGCCCTCATGCTGCTCGCAGGCATACTGACCCTCGTGGTTCCCCCGGGGTCATACGAGAGGATCATCGATGCAACCGGCAGACAGACAGTAGTCCCCGGCACCTACCTTGCGACCGAGCACCCGGATTACAGTCCCTGGCGATGGCTGACGGCCCCGGTGGAAGTGCTGGCCAGCGAGGATGCTGCCACTGCCATAGTCATCATCGCCTTCATTGTCATTGTCGGCGGGGCTTTTGCCGTCCTGCGGGAAGCCGGAGCCCTCAGGGAAAGCGTCAGGGTTCTTGCCGATATATTCAGGAACAGGCGCATCGCCCTGCTGGCTGTACTATGCCTGTTCTTCATGTTGATAGGCAGTTTCATGGGCATCTTCGAGGAAGTGATCCCTCTGGTACCCTTGGCAATAGGCCTGTCCCTCTCCCTGGGTTGGGATGTGTTCGCGGGGCTTGGCATGAGCATCCTTGCAGTTGGGTTTGGTTTTTCAGCTGCGGTGGCCAACCCTTTCAGCATTGGGACAGCCCAGCGGCTTGCTGATATTCCCGTGCTGAGCGGGTCGGGTTTCAGGTTTATGGTCTTCGGGGTGATTTATGCCTTCTATCTTGGTTTCATGATCCGTTATGTGAAGAAGCTGGAAGGAACAGCGCAGAATTCGATAAAGAGTGCAGTGCCTGATCAAACAGCACCTGATTCTGGCCCGGTTGCGGCACATGGCACTTCGCATTCTGCGTCGCATTCTGCGTCGCATTCTCTGTCGCATTCTGCGGCATTCTTTGCCTGGGGAAGTGCAGTACTTGCCGTTCTGATCGGGCTGTCATCGGTAACGGGCATAGGTTCGGATTTTGTGTTGCCAGGCATAGCCCTTGGTTTCCTTTTGATTGGCACAGGATCCGGTTTGGCAGCCGGGATCAAACCTGCCCGGGGACTCAAGGTTTTCATGGAAGGAGCGGCAGCTGTGGCTCCTGCCGCCTTACTGATACTGATGGCTCTAGGCGTTAAACGGATCGTGGTGGCAGGCGGTATCATGGACACCGTGCTGTTTGGTGCAGCCAGGCTTCTAGCCAGCGCTTCAGGCTACGGAGCTGCAGGCCTCATGTACGCAATCACCTTGGTTATGAATTTCTTCATCGGCAGTGCCAGCGCCAAAGCCTTCCTTCTTGTCCCGATACTGGCACCCCTGGCCGACCTTAGTGGAATCTCCAGGCAGATTGCGGTGCAGGCCTTTGCCTTCGGGGATGGCTTCTCCAATATGCTCTACCCGACCAACGCGGTTCTGCTCATAGCACTGGGCCTGGCGGGAATGCCCTGGACCACCTGGATAGCCAAGACCTGGAAGCTGCAATTGGGGACCCTCATACTGAGTGCTGCCCTGCTGATGGTGGCGGTAGCCATAGGATACAACTGATCCAGCTGGATTTGAACCCTGCCCACCCCGTGGTGCCTCAAAAGCAAATGACGAAAAGGAAGACCTTGTACGGGAAGATCATACAGAGTACAAATATGGCTGGCGTACGGGTGTATAAGGCCCGCCGCCAGAAGGAGTTCCACTATGAAGAAGTTTGTGTGTGTGTCCCTTGCGGTACTACTCATTGCCGGTACGGCTTTTGCGGCGGGCAAGAAAGAAGCGAGCCCTGCAGCCTCCGCTCCGGCAGCCGATGCTACCGCAACGACGGTCCAGATGGGTGCCGCAGGCCTTCCCGACCTGAAGGGCAGGACCATAGTTGCAGTAACCGAAGACGCCTACATGCCCCTCAATTTTGTCGACCCCAAAACTGGCAAATCAGTGGGCTGGGAATATGACGCTGTCAACGAGATAGGCAAGCGCCTCAATGCCAAGGTCGAATGGAAGCTGTCCAGCTGGGACACCATGATCCAGTCCGTGCGTGACGGCCAGTTTGACGTGGGCATGGACGGCATTACCATCACCGATGAACGCAAGACCCAGGTTGCCTTCTCCGACCCCTACATGGTTTCGCAGCAGTTCATGCTGGTAAAGGCCGGTGAAACCCGTTTTGCCGATGCCCAGGCCTTTGCCGCCGATCCCAAGTTGCTTGTGGGAGCCCAGGCCGGCACGACCAATTTCTATGTTGCGGTCTATGAGGTTCTGGACGGTGATGAGCAGAACAAGCGCATCAAGCTGTTCGAGACCTTCGGCGCCACGGTGCAGGCCTTGCTGGCGGGGGACGTGGACATGGTCCTGATGGATGCAAGCTCCAGCAAGGGCTTCATAGGAGCCAACCCCGGCAAGCTCAAGACTGTGGGCGGTCCCCTGGGTACCGAGGAGTTCGGCTTCATCTTTACCCCCGGTTCAGATCTTGTGGCACCCTTCAATGTGGCAATAGCTGCCATGAAGGCTGACGGAACCCTGGAAAAACTGAACACCAAGTGGTTCTTCGAGTACCAGCCCTGATAGACTGCAGTAGATGAAGAAAAGCAGGCTCTCCGGATTTGCAGGGGCCATACCCTGGTGGCTGGTGCTCCTGGTCGGCCTCGGGGCCATCTCCCTGGCCACCGCCCTGGCCGACGCCTCGTATCGGGTCATCTTCGGAGCGGTGGCCAGGGGCTTCGGTGTCACCATGACCGTGGCCTTAGTGTCCTACGCCGCATCCGTTTTCCTGGGCCTTCTTCTTGGCCTTGCCCGCTCGTCCCGCTGGCGCATCCTGCGTGAGGTCTCTACCTTCTATATAGAGCTGGTCCGCGGCCTGCCCATGCTGGTCATCCTGTACTACATTGCCTTTGTGGGGGCGCCGGCCCTGGCAGGCATTCTCAACACCCTGCTGGCACCGCTTATAAAACTTGGCCTGATCCAGCTCTTCACCTCCCGCAGCTTCGACTTTGCCACCCGGGCCATCCTGGCCCTGACCCTGGGCTACGCAGCCTTCATAGCCGAGATATTCAGGGCCGGCATAGAGAGCGTGGACAAGGGCCAGGTGGAAGCCGCCCATGCCCTTGGCATGTCGCACGCTCAGACCATGGTTCGCATCATACTGCCCCAGGCTGTCCGCAACGTCCTGCCGGCTCTGGCCAACGAGTTCG
>MIBM01000346.1:0-1346 GCA_001830645.1 Spirochaetes bacterium RIFOXYC1_FULL_54_7 | reverse complement strand
TTCGAGACCTACAATGTGGTTGCCTTCTTCTACCTCTGCATGACTGTAAGCCTGTCCATGCTGGTTCGCGCACTTGAAAAACGGCTCAAGCGGGAGGGGTCACGGTGAATCCCTTCATACATATCCGTAACGCGGTAAAGACCTTCGGAGATCCTGAAAGCGGCGGCGTCCTGGCCCTGGACGGCGTTTCCATGGATGTGGACAAGGGTGAGGTCGTGCTGGTCATTGGGCCTTCGGGCTCGGGCAAGAGCACCCTCCTGCGGGCGGTCAACCGCCTTGAGACCCTGGATTCCGGCGAGATCTGGATAGGCAACGACCAGGTTACAGCCCGCAAGGCCGACCTCAGGCTTATCCGGGAGGACGTAGGCATGGTCTTCCAGAGCTTCAACCTCTTTGCCCACCTGAGCATCCTGGACAATGTTTCCATAGCCCCGAGGCTGGTTCGCAAGACAGGCAAGCCAGCAGCCAGGGAACGGGCCAAGGCCATACTTGAAAGAGTCGGCCTGTCTGACAAGCTGGACAGATTCCCGAGGCAGTTGTCCGGTGGCCAGCAGCAGCGGGCTGCCATAGCCAGGGCCCTGGCCATGGATCCCAAAGCCTTGCTGTTCGACGAGCCAACCTCGGCCCTGGACCCGGAAATGATCAAGGAAGTCCTGGACGTCATGACAGCCCTTGCTGACGAAGGCATGACCATGATCGTGGTATCCCACGAGATGGGCTTTGCCCGTGCCGCGGCAGACAGGGTCGTATTCATGGACAAAGGCAGGATCATCGAACAGGGGACGCCTGAAACCATGTTCAGCTCTCCCAAGGAAGAACGCACCAGGGACTTCATCCGCCACATCCTGTAAAACGCTGGCAGCAATCGTTGCCAAGGAGAACACCATGTCAAAAGCCCTGGTATACCAGACCGACTTCGGCAGCTCGGACGGAGCTGTTTCAGCCATGTACGGTGTGGCCCTCAAGGTTGACCCGGCCCTGGCCATCTTCGACCTTACCCACGACATTCCACAGTACAACATCTGGGAGGCCTCGTACCGACTTGTGCAGACTGTCCAGTACTGGCCGGAGAACACGGTGTTCGTGTCGGTGGTGGACCCCGGTGTCGGCAGCGCCAGGCGGAGTGTGGCTGTAAAAACATCCACTGGTCAGATCATCGTAACCCCTGACAACGGCACCCTGACCCATGTAAAGCTTTTGCTAGGCATCAGCGAAGCCAGACTCCTGGCCGAGGACCGCAACCGTCTGTCCGGCTCCGAGCTGTCGTACACCTTCCATGGCCGTGATGTGTACGCCTACACGGGAGCCAGGCTGGCGTCAAACCAGCTGGCTTTCGAAGACCTCGG
>MIBM01000345.1 GCA_001830645.1 Spirochaetes bacterium RIFOXYC1_FULL_54_7 | reverse complement strand
CGTGCCCTCAGGCCCTCAGACCCCGACGCAAATTATCTCAGAGCGCTACTTGGCTTGTCGCGGGGCGAAAACCTGGCAGTTTCTGCCGTCAGGCTGGAATCAGCCCTCGTGGGCGGAACTTTTTCATTGTACCGCCGTGACGACGCCCGATTGCTCTATGCGTCAATACTCGCAAAAACGCGCAGGCCGGCGGACGCCCTGCGCTTTATCGCGGATCTTCCTGTCGGCTCGGAGCTTCTGTATGTTGAAACGATAGCCAGGCTTGCGCTTGGCGATGATGCCGGAGCCTGCAGGGCCGTGCTTGCCTCCCTCAAGCGTTACCCCGTTGATCCTCGTCCGCTTGTCGCCTGGCTTAACGCCCGCGACCGCCCCGTCCTGACTCGGAGCGACGAGGCTGTTGTCAAGGCTGGCCTGGCCGCGCTGGAAAAACTCAAGGAAGCGGACAACTCCGTATTGCCCGCTCTGGCGCCGTTCGTCGCTTCTTCTGACAATGCAAGGTTGCTCGTGCGCGAGTTCAGGGCGATGGGCGGAATCGGCGACGCTTCGATCGTGCTGGCCCTCCAGTATGGCCTCATTGCAGAGGATAGGGCCATTCGTGAAATGCTATCCGGTTCCTGCATCACCAGCCGCGCTTCGATACTCCGCTTGTATGCGCTACTCGCTAGTGACGCTTCTCGTGCATATTTTTTTGCGGCGTTTAAATCGTACACCGGGGCGATTGTTAGCGATGTAGACCGAGATGGGCTTTCGGAATCGACAACTCTTTACGACCAAGGGCAACCGAGTCGCTGGATCCTCGATGAAAACCAGGATGGCGTACCAGAAATCCAGGTTTCCTTCTTAACGGGAGTTCCTGCTATCCTGCATACGCGTCAAGGCTCTATGGATCTGGCTGTCAGCTACGATCCGTGGCCGTTTGCCGGTGAAATACAGTTTTCGGACGACTCGGGATCACGGCGCTATTCTATCGGCCCTGCTGTCATGTCGCTACCGCTTGTGACGCTTGCGTCTATTTCCGGAATTTCGGGCGGGCCCTATCTCGTGGAACGTAGCACTATGGCTCTTCCGTTTGAGAAAGCAGCTGGAATGCGGGCGTATGCAGCGCGGATTATTGACGCAGGCTCCAGTACCCTGGAATTGTACGAAGGCGAACCGACTCGTTTGTGGTGGACTGATGCCCATAAACGCGCG
>MIBM01000344.1:3148-5468 GCA_001830645.1 Spirochaetes bacterium RIFOXYC1_FULL_54_7 | reverse complement strand
TGGTCCTTCTGGAATTGACCAGGGAACGTGTGACAGACTGCTTGATCCACCAGGATGCATAGGTGGAAAACCGTACATTCTTGCGGTAATCGAAGCGTTCCGCAGCCTTTATCAGGCCAAGATTGCCTTCCTGGATCAGATCGATGAGTGGAACATCGAAATTGCTGAAGGCGCGTGCTATCTTTATTACGAGGCGTAGGTTTGATTCAATAAGTTTTGACCTCGCAGCCTCGTCTCCCGACTGGATGCGCATGGACAGTTCACATTCCTCTTGTGCATTCAGGAGTGGTACGAGCTTGACGCGTTCGTAATACACCTTGAGTATGTCTTCCGTAGGCTTCTGGTTGGTAGTAGTGCTCATGTATTAAACCTCATGCCAATAACTAAGCAATAAGCGTGCCATGTCTGGTGGTTTTTTTATTTATAGTATAAATGCTTGCTTGGCTTGTAATTATATGTAATTTTGTTATGACGGAATTCAATTATTGTGAATTGGTATGAAAAAATATACTAATAGGGTTTTTAGCTGTCTACAAATAGATAATGAATTCTGGTTGATCAGTTGGGGGAAGTGCTCTCAAGCTGGGCTTTATGGGTCCCGGTTACTGCCGGAGCCCGATAGTCCCTTATGAAGGTAATAAGGGCAAGCATGGCAATCATCATTAAAACCAGTTTCTTCATGAAACCCTCCCGACAAGCCCATACTACAGTGCTGCCATCTTTGTAGGCAATGGTTTCCCGGATCAATTTCCGCGGAGCAACTTCAAAGGATCAGTGGGGGTTCCACTCTTGAATACACCAAAGTGTAGATGTGGCCCTGTGCTGTAACCGGTGGAGCCGAGTAGTCCGACGGTAGTCCCCTGGCTTTTAACTTGGCCTACCCTGACATCAATGCGATTCAGGTGTGCATAGAGGGTCTGGTAGGATCCCCCATGGGTCATGATGACGAAGTTACCAAAGATCGAACTGTAGCCCGTCTCGGCTACACGGCCATCCATGGCTGCCTTGATCTGGGTATTCATTGGTGCGACTATATCAAGGCCATTATGGAACTGCCTGATGCCTGTAAAAGGGTTGCTCCGGTACCCGAAGTTTGAACTGATCCGCCCTGTGACAGGCCAGATGACCAGAGTCCCCAGAGCCTTCTTGAGATCGTATGAACTTAGCCTGGCTCCCGGTATGAATAAAATCTGGCCGGGACTGATGGTGTGGCTGGCAAGGTCGTTGGCGTCCACGAGATCCAGTATGGTGGTGTTGTTCCTGCCAGCGATGGATGAAAGGCTGTCTCCACGCTGGACAGTGTAGGTAATGCCATTGATGTTCGGAACCTTCAGTTTTGTCCCGACCTGGAGTCTACGCACGTCAGCAATGCCATTTATGCTTATCAGGGTGTCGAGGCTGATACTGAAGCGCCTGGCGATGGCATCCAGGGTGTCGTTTCTGGCTATGGTGTAGGTCCGGAGGGACAGGGTCAGAGGCAAGGGCGGGGTACTCGCCATCTCCTCGTCCATTGTGGCCCCATCTATTACCGCATTGAGAAGCAACAAGGCCATATCGTCCGCAGGTGGCAGATCGAAACCGGACAGGTCCACCTGTGTTTCATAGATAGGCATGGCCGCGATGCCCAGGAAGGCCAGAACAGTGCATAGCACGATGCCCAGCACCCGATATCCCCGCTGTGACAGCTTGAAACGACGCGTCCAGGTAGTTCGTGGTTCTAGCTTGCTGCCAGTTTCCGGGCCAGGCTCAGCAGTGTGGTCAGGCCTCATGGTTCCAGCAGGTTTTTCTGTTTTTATGCGGATTATCCGCTGGTCTGCAGTAAGCGATGCCGCAAAACCAAAGTTGAATCTATCAAGATGGAATCGTTTGTTGCCATTCATGCGCAGGATGCGAACGGGTTTCCGGCGGCGGCTGATCTTCTGGTCACCAATGACGCTTTCCATGTTCATATAGTAAGATATCGGCTGTTGATACCTTGGGATTAAGGTGTGACATACGCATTCGTGCAGGTTCAGGGGGCTATGTGAGCTCAGGATACCCTTTTCAGGGAAATCGCCGTCTTTCGGTTCCGGGCATCCTTGCTACAGCTCTGATACTTGCCTTGGGAATACGCGTGTTTTTGGTTGATCTGGTCATCGTATCCGGTGATTCCATGGAACCATCGGTCAGTGCAGGTACCGTGGTTCTGGTCCTTCGCTGTGCCTACGGGCTCAGGCAACCATTCGGGGTCGGTTATATGGTGCGCTGGAAGGATCCGGTTCCTGGCGAGGTAGTGTTGGTGGAGCCTGTTGGACAAGATACAAGGCGCAGGGTTAAAAGG
>MIBM01000344.1:0-3119 GCA_001830645.1 Spirochaetes bacterium RIFOXYC1_FULL_54_7 | reverse complement strand
TGCTGTAGCGGGGGTTATGTACGGACGGGCCGGATTGGTTCCCCTTGCGCCGGCCAATGCCATCCGCTATGCGGGATCGACCTATCTTCAGCCCGGTTTTGTGTTCCTTGTCGGCGACAATCAATTGTTGTCCTTCGACTCCAGACAGCACGGCCCGGTGCCGATTGAGATGATAGGTGGAATGGTGTTACTGTACCATTGAAAAAATCGGTTTCTTCCTATGAAACCGGAAAGGCATGGTCGCGGATTCCGATGCAGAGGCGCTTCGTGCGGCATTATGTCCTTATAACTGTCCTCTTGCTCATAGCGGGTGTTACCTTGTGGCGCTATGTAGAACTGGCACACCAGGGGGGCAAGTGGATAACGGCATCCGGACAACGCATTGTCAGCATACGGGGACCTATCTACGACCGGGATGGCAGCCTTCTGGCTGTAGATACTGACCTATATGATGTCTCGGTCTGGAAACCGTCCGTAGACCTAGGTCGTGCCGAAGTTCATGCACGGCTTTTGTCCGATGCCCTGGGGGCGGATTCTGATGAAATCCTTGACAAGCTTGTCGGGGATGGCCCCGATTTTACCTACCTTGTCCGCCGGACTTCTTCCAATCAAGCCCAGGATCTGGAACGCTTGATTGAAGATTCCGGGATTACCGGTATACGCATAGACCGCATTTCCGGACGTATCTATCCCGAGCGGGATCTGGGTGCCCATCTTGTCGGCTTCGTAGGGTTGGAAAACAAAGGCCTTGCCGGGGCCGAAGCCTCTTTTGACCAGATGCTGGCTGCGGATCCGGCTACTGCCGAGTCCGGCTTTGCCTACGGTAATGCCGTCTACCTGACAATGGACGTAGACCTGCAATACCGGCTTGAACAGCTTGCCGGGGAGGCAATGGAAGACCAGGTAGCCGAGAGTGTCGTAATTGTGGCGATGGAGGCTAAAACCGGCAATGTACTTTCATACGTGTCCATGCCTGATTATGATCCCAATGAATTCCTGCAGGCCGACAGAAGCACCTGGGTCGACAGGATAGGCATTTATGCCTATGAACCCGGCTCGGTCTTCAAGGTATTTACCATGGCTTCGGTGATGGCCCTGGGCGGCATCGACGAAAAGTCTTCCTTCGTATGCAATGGCTCATATACGCGGGTGCTTCCCTCAGGAGAAGAGATCGTCATCAATTGCCTGGGACAACATGGCGAAGTCGATATGACCAAGATCCTTGAATACTCATGCAATGCCGGAGCGGCCTATGCGTCCGACAGGGTTTCATCCCTTGATTTTTATGCAAAGCTACGCGAGTTCGGCTTCGGTGAACGTAGTGGTGCTGATCTGGCTGGCGAGAGTCCCGGAGTACTTCGCTCTCCGGCTTCATGGTCTGCCAGATCCAAACCGACCATAGCCATAGGTCAGGAAGTACTGGTTACGGCCCTGCAGATGGCCTCCGCTGCAACTGTTCTGGCCAACGGAGGTATCCTGCTGCGTCCCCGGACCTTGGCCAAGGTGGTGGATTCTAAAGGACAGGTAATAAATCAGGCTGAACCGGTGGCCATCCGGCGGGTACTGGACGAGCGTACCGCACAGGCTACCCTTGATGCCATGGAAGCGGCGGTATTGGACACAGGTACCGGAAGGCGGGCACGCATAGACGACCTTCGCCTGTCGGTGAAGACTGGTACTGCCCAGATGATAGATCCGGCGACACGGAGGTATTCGACTACAGATTTCATAGCCAGTACCCTGGCGCTGTTTCCCAGCGAAAACCCTGAGTACATACTGTATGTCGCCATCATCAAGCCCAAGGGTGCCTCTACGTATGGCGGCCAGATTGCCGCACCGCTTATCAAGAAAGCAGCCAACATAGTGGCTGATCTGTATGGTGTCGCCAGGAGCAGTTCTGCTGTTGCCGAGCACGATGGCAGGATTGCCATCCAGTCCCTTGATGTGGCAGTTATCGGCGATGTCATGCCACGCCTCCTCGGCCTGCCGAAGAGGGCCCTTACCGTACTGATGGAACGTCAGGATCTGTCTTTCGAAATAAGCGGTGATGGCTGGGTAGTACACCAGGAGCCAGAACCAGGAGCACCGGTTTCATCAGGAGCCACCATAATCCTGAGGCTGGAATGAGCCCTTATGGGTTGAATCTCGCGGCCATAGCTTCCCGTTCGGAGCTTCTGGCATCAGTGATAGATGCACAACAACCAGGCCCTCTGGACTACGAACCGGCAAAGACCGGGTTGCCAAGTGGCCGATACGCTGGCTTCTGGTTGCATTCGCGCTACGATCCATCAGCTGAGGCCGAGCGGAGTGTGGATGAGGCCTTGTCATCCGGTGCCGAGCTTCTGGTACTTTTTGGCCTTGGTCTTGGTTATCACGCCCGGAAGGCCCTGGAGCGTGACTCTAGGATTCTTGTAGTGGAACACGATCCAGCCTGCCTCCGTGCCTGCATCGCGGTGCATGATCTGGCAGCCACCTTGGCAGATCCACGACTTGAACTGGTCCTCTGTCCGGATGAAGCCGCTCTATCTGCCGCCCTTATCGATGCCGAGGCTAGATCGATAGCCCTTGTATCAAATCCCGCTTTCGTGGCGGCCTATCCTGAGATGTCAGCCAGTTTCAAGAAGGTGATAGAAGGCATTCAGGACAAGGATAGAATAAATGTGGCTACCCTCGGCAGGTTCGGGCGACTATGGGTCCGCAATCTGGCCAGGAATACATCTGCTATAGTACGCTACCCCGGCATCAGTCTGGTGGAAGGTGCCTTTACAGGTATTCCTGCCGTGGTCCTGGCTGCCGGGCCCTCCCTTGATGAGGTTCTTGATCATATGGATGCAATACGTGAACGTTGCATTCTTGTGTGTGTAGATACAGCCTTACGCTCCGTGCTGGGACGGGGGATAGAACCTGATTTTGTAGTTGTGGTAGATCCTCAGTACTGGAATGCACGGCATCTGGACAGGTGCGTTTCCCCTTCATCGATCCTGGTCAGCGAGGCTGCAGTCTGGCCTCAGGTACTGCGTGGTGACTTTGCGGCTACCATATTCTGTTCGTCCCTTTACCCTCTCGGTCGGTATCTAGAGGAACGGGTTGGGGAACCGAAGGGTGTACTTGGAGCCGGC
>MIBM01000343.1:3488-8873 GCA_001830645.1 Spirochaetes bacterium RIFOXYC1_FULL_54_7 | reverse complement strand
TGATACCCGTCCGTATGGGTGAAACCACCCGATCGGAACTGGGGAACCTCACGTTTGTCGAAAGCCGCCTGGACATAGGCCAAGGAACAGGCGGTACCGCTGATTGCACAGACCAAGGCAGACGTGGCCTGTTGTCGAGGCCAGCAAGGATGCCGATGTCGTGCTGCTGGTAACGGAGCCGACACCGTTCGGCCTCAATGACCTAAAGTTGGCAGTGGAGACGATGCGCGAGCTTGGCAAGCCCATAGCCGTTGTCATCAATCGCTCCGGAAATAGTCGTCATCTCCGGCAAGGGCGGTACCGGCAAGACCTCGATCACCGCCTCCTTCTCGGCGCTCGCCGCGGATAACCTGGTAGCCGCTGACTGCGACGTAGATGCCGCGGACATGCATCTGCTCCTCAAGCCGGATCATGCCAAGGCAGAAGATTTCTATTCGGGGGAACTTGCCGTCATAGACCAGGATGCGTGCATTGCCTGCGGACGATGCTACCAGGTCTGCCGCTTCGGTGCGATCCAGGTAAACGGCAGTCTGTATTCTGTAGACCCGCTGAGCTGCGAAGGCTGTGGCTACTGCGCCCGTATCTGTCCGACCGAGGCGATCAGCAACCACCCGGAAAAAGTAGGGGTCTGGTATTCTTCACGCACGAGGCTGGGCTTTACGATGATCCACGCCAAGCTGGGCATCGGTTCCGAGAATTCAGGCAAACTTGTAGCCCACGTCAAGAAACAGGCAAAGGCCGCTGCGGAAGCCCAGGGCAAAGACTATGTGCTTGTAGACGGGTCGCCGGGCATAGGCTGTCCCGTGGTCTCATCACTGTCCGGGGCCGATTATGTGATACTCGTCACCGAGCCCACGATTTCGGGGGTTCATGACCTGAAACGGGTCTACGAACTGGTCAGGAAATTTAATATCCCCGCGGGATGCATCATTAACAAGGCCGACATCAACACCGGGATGACTGAAGTGATACGGCTTTTCCTGGGATCCGAGGGTGTCGACCCCCTTGGAGAGTTACCCTATGATGAAAATGTAACCAGGGCCATGCTTGCCGGACTGACCATAGTCGAACATGATACGGGAATACTGCGGGATACCTTGCGGAGCGCCTGGAGGAATGTCCGCCAACATGTCGATACGAGCAAACAGAAGTAGAAGACCACTACCACCAACCAATAGCGACAAAGGAGAAGAGTGTATGAAGATTGCGTTTACCGCCAAAGGCACTGACTGGAAAGCAGAAATCGACCCTCGCTTCGGAAGGACCGACTACATTGTCCTCTACGATGAGGCGACCAAGGAACTGACAAGCGTCGACAACCGGGTCGTGGAGGATGTCGCCCATGGCGCCGGAACCCAGACAGCCCAGAAGCTTTTCGATCTGGGACCGGATGTTTTGATAACCGGAAACGGTCCGGGCGGCAACGCGGCGGCCGTCCTCCAGAAGACGAAGCTGAAGATATTTGTCGGCGCCGGTACTATGACCGTTCAGGACGCCTACGACGCGTATGAAAAAGGTACCCTTACCGCATTCGCCTGATTACAGATCAGCAACACGATAGGGGAGGGTGGACCGATTTGACAGATTGTTGGTTGAAGCCGACATTTACTGGATGAGGATCGGTGCAACGAGGTTGATTTTCCTCCTGTTCCTTGTGTGCTGTCTGAGTGTTGAGCTTGGCGCGCAGGGTGCCGCCCCTGCCGTCCGGATCGGCATTCTGGCCAAAAGGGGATTTCAGCAGTGTTATGAACAATGGAATCAAACTGCGGAATATCTTGATGTAAAGATACCGGAGTCCACCTTCATCATCGTTCCCCTGGATTTTGACAAGGTGGAAGTCGTGGTTAAAAACAGAGCCATTGACTTCATTTTTGCCAACCCCTCCGACTATGTATTTCTGGAAACCCGATACCGGATCAATCGCATTGTCACCCTGAAGAACCTTATAATGGGTCAGGGCTACATCGAGTTCGGCGGTGTTGTTTTTTGTCGCGCCGACCGCGTGGATATGCACGGCTTGAATGATCTGAAGAACAAGGTATTTGCCGCGGTTGATGAAACGTCTTTTGGCGGATGGCTGATGACCTACCGGGAATTGAAGAAGCATGGAATCGATCCGAATACGGATTTTTCCAGGTTTGCCTTTGCGGGTACCCACGATGCGGTGGTTAAGCAGGTGCTTTCCGGTGATGCCGACGCGGGAACAATGCGGAGCGATACCCTTGAACAGATGGAAGCGGAGGGGAAGATTCGGAAAGCCCAGCTGAGAATACTCAATGACATGGGAGCCGAGTATCCAGCCTTTCCCTTTGCGTTGTCTACCCGGCTCTACCCGGAATGGCCGCTGGCCAAACTGCAGCACACCGATTTGGAACTTGCCGAGAAAGTAGCATCGGCGTTGCTGGAAATGAAACCCACGGATCCGGCTGCCTTGGCGGCGAATTGCGCAGGCTGGACCATTCCTTCCAATTATGAAAGCATTAACGAGTTGCTGAAAGAATTGAGGGTGGCGCCGTATGATGAATACGGAATTGTTACCGCCGCACAGATACTGGAACAATATTGGCCGCATATTCTTGCCACGGCGCTCACAATTCTGCTGGCCATCACCATGACTGGTATGTAACCGGGTTGAACCATAGTCTGCGATTTGCGATCACCCGAACCAATGAAGAATTGTCCCGGCGGGAACGGGCGGAAAACGAACTGGTAAGCATCAAGAATGACCTTGAAAGACTGGTCCTGGAACGGACGACTGAACTGGAAATGAGGAACAAGGATCTTGAGAAGGCTTTGGCAACAAACAACGAGTTGGTCCGGGAGGTTTATCACCGGGTCAAGAATAATTTGCAGATCATCATCAGCCTGATAAACATGCAGAAAAATGGGGACATGTGGTGTTCCAACGATGACTTTTGCCTTGACATGCAGCGGAGAATAGTTTCGATAAGCCTGGTACATGAATTGCTGTTCAGCTCGGAGTATCTGGAATCCCTCAGCTCAAAAAAGCTGCTGGAGCTGATGGCCGACCGGATCGGCGAGCTGATGTCCTACGGCTCCACGGTGATCGAGATTGCTCCGGATTCACTGGATGTGCAGTTGCGGCTCAACATTGCCATGCCGATCGGGATGATTCTGAGTGAGCTGCTGTCAAATTCCCTGCGGTATGCCCACAATGAAGGCGTTACGAGCCTGATAAGCATCCGTATAACCAAGGATGGTGATTGGATGGTGTTGTCCGTTTCCGACGACGGGATAGACTACCCGGATGATTTTAAACCGGATGAGTCCGTTAGCTTGGGTTTGCATCTGGTAATGGCATTGACTGAACAAATTCACGGGCATATGAAGTTCTATAACAAAAATGGCGCAAACAGCGAACTGTATTTCTCGACAGTATAACCCGGGTTTACTAAAACTGGTCGGCATACCTGGTGTCCCAGCCTGCGTTTCCTGTGCTATAGTTCAACTCATCACTGACTACAAGGAGTCCCTGCATGAAGAATGTAGAAATGAAGCTGTCCGGAAACATCCTGACCATAACCGTAGATGTCTCACAGGAATTCGGTTTGTCATCATCCGGCAAGAGCAAGATCATTGCCTCCACTGAGGGCAATATTTCCATTCCCGACAGGGAAGAAGTCAAGATCGGGCTTAACATTTACAGGAAGCCCTGAATCGATGGGGGCGGCTTGCCCCCGGCAATAAGGTAATATGTCCGAAGTTCAAATGCAGACAATACTTCTTGTTGAAGATGAAGCACTCATAGCCTTGGCTGGGAAGAAGGCCCTGGAGCGTCTGGGGTATTCAGTATATATCGTAAATTCTGGTGAAGCCGCGGTAGAGACTATCCAGACGGTACCAGGCATTGATCTGGTCCTTATGGACATTGATCTCGGGAAGGGCATTGATGGCACCCAGGCCGCTGCTCGTATCCTGAAGGACCATGATCTACCAATTGTCTTCGTATCCAGCCACAGTGAGCGGGAAGTGGTCGAGAAGACAGAAAAGATCACATCCTATGGTTATATCGTTAAAAGCTCGTCCATTACGGTCTTCGATGCTTCCATTAAAATGGCTTTCAGGTTGTTCTCCAAGAACTGTGAACTACTTGAAACCCGGAACAAGCTGAAAACCACCTTGGATGTGATCCCGGACCTGATGTTTGTAGTGGATCTAGAAGGATATTTCGTAGACTTTCATAACAGGCCGGATGTCCACGGCACTGCCATTCCACCTGAGAAGATCATAGGTAGTCATCTGAGGGATATTTTCCCGGCCGACGAAACTGCGTTCCATCTGGCGTTGTATCGTAGATGTATCGAAACCGGGCAAAACCAGACCCACAGTTATGAGCTCTACACCGAGGGTGCAAGACGAGTTTTTGATCTTCAACTGGCCAAACTTGATGGGCAGCATGTGCTGGCCATCATCCACGACATCACTGAACTCAAGCTGGCGGAAACCAGAATCAAATCCCTGCTTGAAGAAAAAGAGATCCTCCTCAAGGAAGTACACCACCGCATCAAGAACAGCATGAGTACTGTGGCCAGCCTGCTGGGCATCCAGGCGGCTGGTTTGACTGATACACCGGCCGCCAAGGCTCTGGAGGATGCACGTTCCCATGTCATGAGTATGATGCTGTTGTACGAGAAGCTGTACCAGTCTTCCAACTTCAGGGATATTTCTCTGGCTGGCTATCTGCCAAGCCTGATCGACGAAGTCCTTGGAAACTTTCCGAACAGGACAATGATCAGGGTCCAGAAGGATATACAGGATTTCAGTCTGGATGCCCGACGCTTGCAGCCCCTTGGCATCATCATCACCGAATTGCTGACCAATGTCATGAAGTATGCCTTCCGTGGCAGGGATGGCGGACAGGTACAGGTATCGGCGACCAGGACAGATGGACGTGTATCTGTGGTGATCCAGGACGATGGCAACGGGATGCCAGAGTCTGTCAGCTTCGAGAATTCCACAGGTTTCGGGTTCCAGCTTGTGCAGGCCTTGGTCCTGCAGCTGGAGGGCACAATCTGCATGGAACGGGACAAGGGTACACGGTTTGTTGTGGATTTCCCGGCCTGAGTTGCCGGCATTGGTTGTCGGGATTCTTCCATATGTTCGGAGGATCTATTTTGAAACGTGTTCTTAATCCGGTTCTTCTTCTGCTCGTTGTCTCCCTCTTGCATTCGCAGGATCGTGGCTTGTCAGTTATGGCCAGAACAGTGGTCGGAGATCAGGCAAATATCGGCCGGCAGATCGGCGTATTTATCGCGATCAACAATTATCAGACCTGGTTGCCTCTCATGAACCCCGTACGTGATGCGAAAGAGATTCACGGGATCCAGAAACATGTCTCCTGTAAAGTAGAATGTCCGTTTTTCT
>MIBM01000343.1:3131-3464 GCA_001830645.1 Spirochaetes bacterium RIFOXYC1_FULL_54_7 | reverse complement strand
TAGAATGTCCGTTTTTCTTCAAACCAATATCTCCAGAAACGGAGGAAGGTGGAAACCTTCTCCCATTTGATCCACCAATGCAGCCAAAGGTGTCAATCCCATCAGGATCTTCCTCGGATAGGTATTCATCCAATCCTGGGTGTGCCTGACGGTTTTCTTGCTCACTTCGCCTATATCAGAGGCCTTGGGGATGAACCTCCTGATTATCCCGTTGTGGTTCTCATTAGTCCCCCGCTCCGAGGAGCAATAGGGATGGGCGAAGTACAGACGCGTCCTGTTCTGACTGCACAGGACGGATCTCTCCAAGGCATCGACGTCGGAAAATTCCCCGCC
>MIBM01000343.1:0-3112 GCA_001830645.1 Spirochaetes bacterium RIFOXYC1_FULL_54_7 | reverse complement strand
CGCCGTTGTCGGCTGTGATCGATTTGAACAGGCGGCGGAACTGCAGGCTTCCCATCTGACGCTCCAGCGTATCAAGCTCGGTTCCCACGGATCGGGCCGTCCTGTCGGGAATCTTCCTGGTTATCTCCACCCGTGCCTTGCGCTCGGTGAGGGTCAGCAGGCATGAGGGGGAACATCCCTTGCCGCTATAGACGGTATCCATCTCCCAGTGGCCGACCTGCGAACGCTCATTGATGTCCTTGGGCCGGGTATCTATGCTCCGGGCCGCATTCGCTGCCCTGGAGTGCCGGGCGGGCTTCCCCCGCGGCTTGCGCCGCAGGCCTTTCAACAGGAGGTTGCTCTCCGATATGCCGGTGATGTCCCCTGCTGCAATGTAGCTGTAGAGTGTCTTCTCGCAGATTCTTGTCTCACTGGGCCACCCGTTGGCCTTGAAGTGCTGGATGATGGCATAGGGGCTGTAGTGGAGATCACGCACAAGCCCGGAGACCCGCTCCACCAGAGCCCAGTCCCTTCCCAGCTTCAGATCAGGCCCCTTCCCGCCGCTCTTCCGGTCGGCGTCGTTCTGGGCATACTCGGCATTGTATTCCCAGCGCTCGAAAGGTTCGGCACCCAGTTCGTGTAATACCATGCCCCGTTTCAGTTCCCTGCGTATGGTTCTTTCGCTCTTTCCCAGCATTTGGCCCATGAGCGTTGGGCTTCTGATCTTCTGGTATTTCTTTGACCCTATGTAGTGGTACTGCAGCGTCAGACGATCCCCCCAGGTGAAATGCGTATGCTTGCATACCGGTTTCATGATAAGTTTCTTTCGTCCCATGGGTGCCTCGTTATTCTTGCGTTCGGTTAAACCAAGTCTAACAGAGGTCCATGGGACTTTCTTTTTTATTCCGCGTTTCGGCGGACATTTAATTGTACTGTTCACCCCAAGGCGACAGGTCCATATATATCCCTTGACAACCGGGTCTAATCATGAAGTATTGGAGGCAATGGATGGTACTAGGAATCAGTGCGAGCGGACGGGCGGAGGGTATCACAGTTGAAGCCGTCAGGGCGACACTGGACGCCACTGGTGAAGAAACGAACTTCGTTTCGCTTACAGGCTTACGGATCAATGGCTGCACCGGCTGCCTGGGCTGTGCGGGAGACAATGTCTGCAAGCAAGCAGACGACTGGAATCAGATAGGCCGGGCCATGCTGGAGGCCGATGCCATTGTATTCGGCGCTCCGGACTATTATGGCACCATCAACGGGCTGGGACATGCCTGCCTGGAACGGACTTTTTCGTTCAGACACCGGGAGCGTTTCCTGCTGGCAGGCAAGCTGGGTGTATCGATCCAAATAGATGGAAGGGCAGGCAGCACGGTGCGCTCCTTCATCGAAATGTTGATGGGCTCCAACAAGATGGCTGTAGTCGGCAATCTTGCGGCCTCAGGCTTCTCGCAATGCTATACCTGTGGTTACGGGGGACATTGTGCAATCGGCAATGTCGTCGCCAGGCATGGGTTTCTGGAGAAGATAGAAGAGAGCCATCTTCCGCCGCACTTCTGTGCCCAGGAAGAGGCTCGTGACAAGGCCCGCATGACTGGCAGGATTCTGGGATCCATGTTGCGTGCCCGCCGCGGACTGGAGTGACCATGGCATTCATTGAGGTTATCGAGCCTGAACAGGCTACCGGGCTTCTCAGGGGAATCTACGATGGACTGGTGCTGTCACGCGGCAAGGTTGCCGATGTGCACAAGATCCAGAGCCTGCACCCCGAGACCATACAGGCCCATATGGATCTGTATATGTCCGTGATGTTCTCTGCCTCTCCGCTTTCCCGGGCGGAGCGCGAGATGATGGCGGTTGTGGTTTCCATGCAGAATGGCTGTCCGTACTGCCAGGAGCATCATGGACAGGCTCTGAACCATTACTGGAAAGATCATGATCGGCTGGCCAGGCTCAGAGCAGATCCCGCAACGGCGGATCTGTCGGCCAGGGAGCTGGCTCTTTGCGGGTTCGCGCAGTTGGTTACTAGGGATCCTTCGGCCAGCTCCGATGGTGCTGCGGTGGCCGGACTGAAGGCTGCTGGACTGAACGATAGGGCCATACTGGATGCGGCTCTGGTCATTGGGTACTTCAACTTTGTAAACCGCATTGTGCTTTCTTTGGGAGTTGAACTGGAAACAAACCCAGGCGGTTACAAATACTGAAGGCTTTCTGCCCGTAGTGCCAGGTGATTGCAGTGTTCTATGCCTGTAGTGCTATTCGTAAATGGAGCCATTATGCCTTGGGAAAAGCAGTTCGACATTGATGAGGTCCTTGAAAAAGCTATGACCGCTTTCTGGCACCGTGGCTATACGGCCACTTCGATGCAGGATCTTGTGGAGTGTACCGGTGTGAACCGCGCCAGTCTGTACGCCACCTATGGCGGCAAGCGGGACCTGTTCATTGCGGCTCTCAAGGCCTATGACGAAAGCGGTCGCCAGGCACTCTTTGCCAAGCTGGAAGCCCTGGATGACCCCAAGGAAGCCATCCACCGTCTTTTCTGGCCAATGCGGCCTTGGCATCCAGGCCTGGTGAGCTGCGTGGCTGTTTCATGACCAACACGGCTCTCGAACTTGCACAGCACGACAAGGAAATCGGCACCATCGTGGCTGGAGTACAGGAAGAGATGGAAGCTTTTTCCCGGCGTATGATAGAATTGGGCAAAAAAGAAAAATCGATTTCCCCAGGTGTAGATGCCGGGCTTACCGCCAGAGCCCTTCTGGCCAGTCTGCTCGGATTGCTGGTACTGGTGCGTAGTCGCCCGGACGAGGTCTTGCTGGCTGTCCTGCTGCTGGTGGTCCTGCACCGTGGCCAGAGATGAAGGTTTTGTAGATGCGGATGTGGTGGCATCGAAGGTGAGGAGCAGCTTGCTGTTCCGGAAATCCTTTGCATCCCTTGACCGCTGGAGTCATGAGGGTTTTCCGAAAATCGATCGTCGATCACAGTTTTCCATCGTAGAAAAGGATAGCCTGCCGGCGCTGCATGCCCTGGCCGATGCATCGGCGTCCTTTCTATTGTTCGACCAGGCCTGGTTGATCCGGGAATACCCCTTGTTCCACTGGAGCTGCCAGGCTGGGTCACGCTGGCC
>MIBM01000342.1:171-5355 GCA_001830645.1 Spirochaetes bacterium RIFOXYC1_FULL_54_7 | reverse complement strand
TAATATACCGCATCTGAACAGGGTGGCCAGGCTCCTTGCGGCCAAACGTGATGTCGGCTTCGTTCTTCTCCTTGCAAACGTGTTTATCGCCATGGGTGACCTTTTTGACGAACTTGGCTATGCAGATATCGGACTGGCTTACTGGGACCAGGCCATATCGATGGGTGGAATCGATCAGGCAAGCCGGAACAGGATCCTGGACAGGTATCGCTCCTGGTATGATAAGGCCCACAGCTCGATCGAAGCGGCCAGGGCCTGCGGAGACCATGCCGGTGAGGTTCAAACCGAAGCTTTCCTGGAAAAGTATATTGCCTACATGTTGAGGGTTCATCCGGATGAAGCTCTGGGAAAAGAGTTGCAAACCCTTCATGCAAATAGCAGGGAAGGATACTGACAGGTCCCCAGGGTAGCTACAGCGTGCGGTGGTTTCCCCTCAGCCTTTGGGTGCTCGAGCGCAGGCTCTTATACGCGAGTATACTCACGACGCCTATGCCATTTGTCAGGTTAACATATTCAAAGATGCAATTCATCCAGTTGCTTCTGCAACGGGCCTGCTGTAGCGGACCCGTGTGCCGAAGGGAAGAGATTGTAGTGTGTACTGTCGTGCACGACCGCGAGTACCCTCGCGACGTCTTCGCTATTTGTCCGGATAACGTATTGAAAGGTGTAACTCATCCAGCTGTTTCTGTAACGAGCCCGCCATAGCGGGCCCGCGTGCCGATAGGAAATTTATTGTAGTGTGCGCTGACGCGCACGGCGTCAACCACTTCATTCGGGCAATCATGCGGGCCCTTGTGGGCCCGCGTTGGTAGGGAAGAATATTGTATGCGCCGTTGTTTCTGCGGTCGCGTATAGCGACCATATAATCATTCCTTACAGAATTGTGCGAAGCACACAAACGGCGTGGCCGCGAGTACCCTCGCGAAAAACCATCGGGTAGAGGAAGAATCTCCTCGCGCGCGAGTATACTCGCGACGTCCTGTTTACTTTTCCGGATACCGGATGGACAAATGCAGCTCATCGAGTTGCTTTTGATCTACGTCGCTCGGACATTCATGCGGGCCCCTTTCGGGGCCCGCGTTGGCAAGGAATTGTATTGTCGTGTGCGCTGTCGCGCACCTCCAAACCATTGTCTAGAGGTTGATTGCCCTCATTCCGTCTAGCTACTTGTCCGGGTATCGTATCGAGAGATGCAACTCATCCAGCTGTTTTTGCTCAACTTCATTCGGGCACTCATCCATCGGGGAGACCGCGAAGGAGTTCTTGGGGAAGGCTATGACTTCCTTGATGCTGGTTTCGCCGGCCATGAGCATTACGAGGCGGTCAAGGCCGGGGGCTATGCCGCCGTGGGGCGGGGCGCCGTACTTGAAGGCTTCGGTCAGGAAGCCAAACTTCTTCTCGGCTTCCACGGGGTCAAAGCCCACGATCCTGAAGACCCGCTTCTGCAGCTCCGGGTCATGGATGCGGATGGAGCCCGAGGCCAGTTCGAAGCCGTTGAGCACCAGGTCGTAGAGGTCGCCCTTCACCGAGCCGGGGTCGGTTTCCATGGTGGCCTGGTACTGCTCCTGGGGCCAGGTGAACATATGGTGGGCGGTGTCCCACTTGTTTTCTTCCTCGTTGAACTCGAACATGGGGAAGTCAACTATCCAGGCAAACTCGAAGCGGGCTGCGGAATCCTTGGCGTGGTTTGCCGGGTCATAAAGACCAAGATCCTTGCCCAGTTTGCTGCGCACTGCTCCCAGGGCTATGTTGGCTATGCGGCGCTTGGCGTCGGCCACCATCAGGATAAGGTCCCCGGGCTTGGCACCCAGGCCGGTTATAACGGCGGCTGCGTTGTCGGCAAAGAACTTGGATGCCCCGCCCTCAAGCCCGCCAGCGGCGTTCACCTTCATCCATGCCATGCCCTTGGCGCGGTAGATTCTCGCGGCCGCTTCCAGCTCGTCTATCTGCTTGCGCGAGTAGTCTGCCTTGCCAGGCACCACAAGAGCCTTCACGCCCCCGCCCTGGCTCTGCACGCCCTTGGCCAGGCTGGCCTGGCGTTCTGCCTCGCCGTTGGTCAGGGCATCCTTGAAGGCCTGGAAGCCCGAGCCTTCCACCCAGGGTGAAAAGTCCTGCAGCTGCATGCCGAAGCGGAGGTCCGGCTTGTCCGTGCCGTACAGTTCCAGGGCCTGGTCGTATGACAGGCGCTTGAAGGTGGGCGGCAGCTGCACGTTCATGGTCTTCCTGAATACATAACCGAAGAGTTTCTCTATCATGGACAGGACGTCGTCACGACCTACGAAGGACATTTCTATGTCCAGCTGGGTAAACTCCGGCTGGCGGTCTCCCCGGGCATCCTCGTCGCGGTAACAGCGGGCTATCTGGAAGTATTTGTCAAAGCCCGAAACCATGAGGATCTGCTTGTACAGCTGGGGCGACTGGGGCAGGGCATAGAACTTGCCTGGGTACAGACGGCTGGGTACCAGGTAGTCCCGGGCGCCTTCAGGGGTGCTCTTTATGAAGGTGGGGGTCTCGATCTCGTAGAAGCCCTCGCCCTGCATCCACTCCCGTATGGCAAAGGTAACGTCGTTGCGGAGTTTGATGCGGCGCTGCATGCCGCCCGAGCGGAGGTCCAGGTAGCGGTACTTCAGGCGGAGCTCTTCCTTGGCGTCGGTTTCATCGTCGATCTGGAAGGGAAGGAGCTCGCAACGGGTCAGTATTTCAACCCTGTTGGCTACGACCTCTATAGTGCCGGTGGCCATATCTGGATTGACCATGGTGTCCGGCCTGGCACGTACGGTACCTTCGACGGCAATGACATACTCGTTCTTGAGCTCCGCGACCACAGCCTTCAAGGCTTCCTGGGCATCTGCGTCCACGACTACCTGGGTGGTGCCGTATCGATCCCGGAGGTTCACGAAGGATATGCCGCCATGATCCCGTTTCCTGTTGACCCACCCGTTCAGGGTGACCGTCTTGCCCGCGTCAGCCTTTGTCAGGGCACCGCAGTTTGAGCTTCGCTTCATCTGTTCCATAGTGGGGCGACTATAGCGCGCCGGGGCGTCGATCGTCCAGATGTCAAGGTTATGGCCTTCGGGGGAAACTCAGGATGGTAAGGGGGGCGGCTTAGTCCAGTCCCGTCAGGGCCTCCGGGCGTCTGCCCTGGGTACGGGCTACATGGCGTATCAGCGGGCCGGTACGTTCCATCCTGAAGGGGAAATCCCCGGCGACCAGATTTTGCTCCTCGCCATCTGTCTGCATCAAGATAGGGTGGCCATAGCTGATCTCAAGGGTGTCGGCACTGAACAGTTCCGCTTCCGGGAGCCCCCGGTGCCGGCCAGCAGCGATCGGCCCTTTGAGGATCAGCTTGCGCAGGAGTGACATCTGCCTGATAAGGCATACATTGTCGTCGTCCGGCAGTATGGGTTTGTTGGATCCATAGGCCCGATGCCCGCTGATACCCATGGCCGCAAGGAGGAATTTACCTTCGTAGGAGGCCAGGATCTTTCCCGTGGCATCGAAGGCGCGTATTTCCATGTGCCCCGAGGGATAGCTGAGGTCATACAGGACGGTGGCCAGATCCAGCCACATCTTGTATGAATCCCCAGGTAGTTTTGATTTCAGCTGGTTGGTCATGTGGGTTATGTAGGCGTCCACCCCCATGCTGGCAATATTGAAGGAACGCCATTCGCCTCCCGGAGCCCGTTTCGAGGCGGGTCCTCCAGGCGCTGGAATCATCCTTATGGCCACCTGTTCGTCTATCCGTCCATAACCGATAAGCCTGGAGAGGGAATCCGACAGTTCCCTGCCATCCGAACCATCGTTGCCAGTGCCCATGGGAAGTCTGAGCACCGTGAATCGTTCTGCCAGCTCCCGTGGGGCTCTGGACAGTTCGTCCAGGAACTCGTGGCTGGTGCCATCACCGCAGGCCAGGATAATAAGCCATTTGGTCCTGGGTTTGATCGCCGCTTCCTCCAGCAATGAGAGGGCTATGGTGCCTGCGTGCTTCGGCGAGACGGTATCCAGGGCCCGCCAGTTGGTGGCCCCTCCTCTCAGCGGCATACTGGATGCGGCTTTTGCGGCATCTGCCAGGGCTGCAGTGTTGTGTCTGGCCCGTGAGCTTCTGGTAAAACCACCAGCCCTGGGATTGGCGACCATGACGGCTTCAAGGTCACTTTTCCCGAATAATGGGGTCCGCTCGACCAGACCGCGGACGGCCTCGGCAAATGCTCTCGTATCCATGGTCAGGGAGTGTACTACGACTGTGGCCGCTTGAAAAGTAGAGTTGCAGATAGCCTGGTCATAGTTGGTATATTTTCCGATTACTACCATTTGATTGTAGTTACAGCACCTCGATTATTCAATAATATGCGGATGTGAGGTGTTTTCTGTTGACAGCCTGTAAATGTAGTGTATTATTTTCAGTAACTAACTAATGCATGTTTCGTGGGTTTACTGGATGGTTCAAAGGTCAATCCTGGATTGATCTGCTTCCGTGTCCACGAAACAAACGGAAAGCCGTTGGCTTCCGGATTCCAGATGTTAAGGAAGGATGGATACGATGAAGTCAAAGATTGCGCTTCTAGTCATCGTTTTATTGGCAGTTGTTGCCATGGCGGCCTTCGCCGCTGGTGGACAGGAAGCTGCTCCGGCCGCTCCTGCGGCTACCGCTGCTCCTGCTCCTGCCGCGGCTCCCATGCCCGCCAGGGAGATCAATGTATTGCTTTGGGACGATCCCTATCCCAAGGCACTGCAGGCCATGTTGCCCGAGTTCGAGAAGGCCACCAACATCAAGGTCAACATCGAAATGCTCCAGCCACCACAGGTCCTGACCAAGACCGCTGTTTCCGTTACCAACACGACCACCGACTATGACGTAGTCGGCATCGATGAAGGCAACGTCCCGGTTTTCGCTTCCCTGCTCCTTCCTTTTGACAAGTGGGCCAAGGGAACCGTCTACCCCAAGACCGATCCCGCCTCCGTTACTCCCAAGATGTACAGCATCGGTACCTGGGATGGCATCCAGCTTGGGGTGCCCATCAATGGCAACTTGTATGTCTGGATGACCCGCAAGGACCTTATCGAGAATCCGGCCTACCGGACCCAGTTCAAGGCCAAGTACGGCTATGAGCTTGCGGTTCCCAAGACCTTCAAGGAAATGCTCGAAATGGGTACTTTCTTCTACGAGAATGGTATTGCAGCCGG
>MIBM01000342.1:0-114 GCA_001830645.1 Spirochaetes bacterium RIFOXYC1_FULL_54_7 | reverse complement strand
GGAATCATACGGTACCAAGTTCATCGATTATACCGGTGGCACCGTCAAGGTAGTCCTGGACGAGGACAAGGCCGTCGAAGGCATCGAGTTCTACAAGAAGCTTATGGCTATCTC
>MIBM01000341.1:2302-5356 GCA_001830645.1 Spirochaetes bacterium RIFOXYC1_FULL_54_7 | reverse complement strand
CCGTGTCGTACAGCTCCTTTTTGGCTTTGGCCAGGGCGTTGCGGGCTATGGCAATGGGATCAGACCCCTGTTCACGGTGGACATCCACCCCTATCTGGGCACCGAGCACGGCCAACTGCTCGGCGGCAGCGGGTCGCACAAGGTCACAGGCGGCCAGCAGGACCTTCCGGCCCTTGTTCTTCAGGTGCAGGGCCAGCTTGGCGGCACTGGTCGTCTTGCCGGAACCCTGGAGACCCAGGAGCAGGATGACACTGACCGTATCGGGGCCCTTGAGCGACAGGTCCTGGCGCGTGTCACCCAGGAGAGCCACCATGCGGTCGTAGACTATCTTCACGAACTGCTGGCCAGGCTCCACGGAACGGAGCACTTTCTCGCCCTTGGCTTCCTCTATGGTGGCATTGACGAAGCGCCTGACCACCCGGAGGTTTACGTCGGCCTCCAGGAGGGCCATCTTGATCTGGTCAACGGCCTCGTCGATGTTCTTTTCGGTTATGGTGGACTTGCCGCCTATGGTTCTTATGACATCGCCGAATTTCTGCGTGAGCTTCTCGAGCATGTATATTGTTTCCTCCGGGGACTGTCCCCTCGTCGATCGGTCGGCCTGTTTACGCTACAGAGCCTTTCAGGCCCACCGCTTCGGCTTCTGTCCTCAGGGCCAGTATGGTCTCCTGGATGAGCTCTTCCAGGTATACACCGAGCATTCCAGCACCTTTTTCGATGACACTTCTGTCCACCCCGGCTGCAAAGGCTGCGGAGCCCCATTTCTTCTTGACCGACTTGACTTCCATGTCCAGAACACTACGACTGGGGCGCACGAAGGCACAAGCGGCTATGAAACCCGTCAGTTCATCCACGGCATAGAGCACCTTCTCCATAAGCAAGACCGGTTCCACCTCGGAGCACAAACCCCAGCCATGGCTCTCTACAGCACGTATGAAAGCCTCGGGATAACCGGCAACCGACAGCATCTCCCTGGCATGACCCAGATGTTCCTCTGGATACTTGCCGTAATCAATATCGTGCAGAAGGCCCACCAGGCCCCAGTAGTCATGATCCTCTCCGTGCAGCTTCGCGAAATGGCGCATGGCAGCTTCTACTGACAAGGCATGTCTGAACAGGGAATCGTCGGTGTTGTGTTCCCTCCAAAGCCTGACGGCAGCGTCTCTATCCAGCATGGCCTACTCCTTGACATCCAGATTAATGACAGCGGACAAGATATGGCAAAATCATCATACATGCAATACAATTCCTGCAATGAGGCTGACCAAAGTGTCGACTAAGCGAGCGATTCCACAGTCTGGTCCAAGGCCGGCACACGCAGTGAATTTACTGTCACTCATGATTTTTGTCGCCCTGAGCGCCGTCCAACCTGGCGCCCAGGCACGGCTCAGTGAAGCCGAGCACACATGGCTGGCAGGAAGACAGGAGATAGTCTTTGTCGGCCAGGAAGCCTACCCTCCCTTCGAGTTCTTACACCTAAGGCACGGTGAATACACAGGGATGGCCATAGAACTGATCCGCTGGATGGCCACGGAATTCGGCTTCAACGCTGTTTTCCTTCCCATGCCCTTCGCCAACGCACAGAAGGCTGTAGCAGCGGGCGAGGCAGATGCCCTTACAGGAATTTTCGTCAGCGAAGAGCGCAGGAAGCGGTTCGATTTTACCCAGGAAGTATTTGCAGTCCCGGCTTCCATATTTGTCAGAACCGAACGGACCGATGTGCTTGAGATGGAAGATCTGGCAGGCCAGCGTGTCGCAGTCCAGCGTGGCGATTATGCAATAGAATACCTGCAGACCCAGGGTATCCAGGTTTCATACCAATATACAGACGATTTCCCTTCCGCACTGAACCTGGTGGCAAGCGGTGGCGCAGACGCTCTGATAGGCGATGAACAGATAGTCCTCTATTATCTGTACTCTTCGGAGCTGGTTGATTCCATAAAAAAGGTAGCCGATCCCCTGTACACAGGCAGTGACTGCATGGCTGTTGCGAAGGGCAATGAAGTCCTGCTGTCCATCCTGGACAAGGGCCTGTCCCATGCCAAGGCCACCGGAACCTTCAACAGGATATACGAGAAATGGTTGGGTACCAGCTATACCACAGGAACAGGGCGTTTCGACAAATGGATCATGCCTATGCTGGTAGCCCTCAGCGTGCTCATAGCCATTGCGCTCACAGCAATAGCCTGGACCATGCAGCTTAACCGGGTGGTCAGGAAGAAGACCACAGAACTTCGAGATCTGAACCTGGAACTCAAGGACAGCAACGACAGGCTCACTGCCGCCAATGCCCAGCTGATAATGGATATGGAAGAACGGGCCAGGATGGAAGAAGAGCGCCGCCGTCTGGAAGCCAGAATGATCAAGGCCCAGAATTACGAAAGCCTGTCCCTTCTGGCTGGCGGTGTTGCCCACGACTTCAAGAATCTGCTCACTGCCATAATCGGCAACATAGACGCAGCCATGGACGAGAACAACCCCCACCTGGAGTCCCGGCAGAACCTGGCCGACGCGATAGGCACTGCCAGGCAGGCCGGGGAGCTTGCAAAACACATGCTCGACTTTTCCGGCAGGACGGTGACTGCCCGGGAACCGGTAAACCTTACCGAGATGCTTGGTTCCATGACCAAGGTGCTTGAAGCCGCCTCTCCCCACCGGACACCCCTCAGGTTCCAGCTGGATGACCAGGCAGTGATGGTGCGGGGCGACCCCGTGCAGCTCAGGCAGGTGATTGTCAATCTGGTACTCAACGGTGCGGAATCCTACGAATCCGGCGACTCCCTGCCCCGTACCGATAGATTTGTAAGCATATATGTCGGAGTAAAGGATCTGGACCCAGCAATGGCCGCCACCATCCGCATCGGACATGAACTGCCTCCAGGCCGCTATGCCTTCATCGAAGTGACAGACAGGGGCAGCGGCATCCAACCGGAATCAATGGGCAGGCTGTTCGACCCCTTTTATTCTACCAAGAAGAACGGACGCGGGCTGGGACTGGCCGCCTTGGCCGGCATAGTACAGGTACACGCCGGCGCGATAGCTGTACAATCCGTA
>MIBM01000341.1:644-2294 GCA_001830645.1 Spirochaetes bacterium RIFOXYC1_FULL_54_7 | reverse complement strand
GAAAACAATGTTCTCGGTCATCCTTCCCCTGGCAACAGAAAGCACGGCACCAGTTACGGAATCAACGGCCGGTTCCCCGGGACTCAGGCTAAAGGGAACCATAATGCTGGTAGAGGATCAGGACGGCGTCAGGAAAACCACCGCCAGAATGCTGGAATCTCTGGGTCTCAGGGTCATTCAGGCCAAGAGCAGTGCCGTTGCAGCTACCATACTGAGGGATACCCGTGAAAAGATTTACGCAATACTGCTGGACCTGACCGTTGGAAGCCAGGAGAGCCAGGCTGACTTCTCGATGGTCCGGGAGCTTGCTGGCGGGATTCCTATAATCATGACAACCGGTTACAGCAACGCCGAGCTGCAGAATCTGCCATCGGTAGGTGAGCTGGCGGGGGTGCTGGAAAAACCTTATGACCGCCACATGCTGGAAAGAGCCCTACTGTCATGCTTCCCGGAAATAGGCAAAGCACCCGAGTAAAACCAGGGTTCCTTCGCGCCGCTTGACGTTTTGCACGAAAAACTCCATTATCCTTCCGACCTGGAGCCTGCAGACGCATGCACTAACCAATCCATCCTATCCGGAGAAATACCCTTCCATGCATCGACGTACCATTCCAACCACCCTGACCATAGCCATAGGTCTTCTTGTTATCTCTGCAGCCGGTATGGTTGGCCTCAAAGAAGGCAAAAATGAAACCGCGGACGAATCGATATACCTGCCTTCAACCTACAAGGCCATGGCCGGGCTTGAAAGCCCCGACTTCAAGAAGGCGGTACAGGCCAAGTCCCAGACCGACCATATTACACAGTATTATCTTGATCCCCGGACCAGGCCGACAGTGCTGGAGTTCTTTGCAGCCATAACCTCATCCGCCGAGATCAGCGAGATCATCCTGGATGCGTCCACCGAGCGGAATCTGCCTCCCTCCCTGGTCTTTGCCCTGGTCAACGAAGAGAGCCGCTTCAATCCCCGGGCCATCAACCGCAACAGTACGACCGTAGACAGAGGCCTGTTCCAGTTGAACTCCGCATCCTTCCCGAAACTCGGGGTCGAGGATTTCTATGATCCAAGGATCAACGCACGGTACGGTACCGCCCATCTGGCATATTGCCTTGAAGAGGGAGGCAATGAGGTGGCTGCGCTGGCGGTGTACAATGCCGGATACGGCAGGGTAAACAAGACCGGAACCCCACGGGCTACCTTGGACTACATCCACAGGGCCCTGAATTACCGTTCCAACCTTGAAGCCCTCTTTGAAGCCCAGGTTGTGGCCAGAGATGCCCGGACCGTGGTGCTGGCTTCTGCCGATGGTTTTGGCAAGTAGGTGGCCTGGATCAGCGCTTGGCAGTCCAGGCGGGGGATCCGAACTTTTCGGCACCTAGCTGTGCGGCCAGCGCCAGTTCTGTCCCGGTTGGCTGGCCCGGTTCCAGTTCTACACCCAAAGCAGAGGCAAAACCATCCCTGAAGGCAGGCACCACATCTTCGAAAACGAGGAACTTGCCTGTCGCGGCAGACAGGGAAGTGACCCTGGCCTTTACATCCTCTATAAGCTTGCCCTTCATCTTTTCGCTTGGCACCTTGAGCAGCATGAACATCTCGTCCACATCCACGGACAGGATCACTGTACCGTGCTGCAACACACAACCCTGCTT
>MIBM01000341.1:0-575 GCA_001830645.1 Spirochaetes bacterium RIFOXYC1_FULL_54_7 | reverse complement strand
CGCCACACCCAGGGCAGCGCAACCGGCCACGACACCAGCGCAAATTGACCGGTAGGATGCCAGTATGTCCCCAGCCACCACAGGATGGCCTATGGGAACCACAAGGCTGTAGGTCAGATCCGCGGCATGGAAGACTGCCCCTCCCCCGGTGATGCGGCGGACCACATCGACACCGCGTTCTGAACAGGCCTGCACATCGACTTCTTCATGCAGTCCCTGGAAATATCCTATGGATACAGCTCGCGGCTTCCAGGCATACAGGCGCAGGGTCGGGGCAGCCAGGCCTGTTGCTACGGATTGCAGCACCGCTTCGTCGAGTCCCATGTTGAAAGTGGCTGGGCCATAACCTGTCTGTAGATATCTGAAAACCATGAAGGAATCCCTTTCCATTCCCCAGGTCTCTGGATCAGACCCAGGTGAAACGCTTCAGGCTTGGCCGGATCCAGCGGGAGGGACTCCTGCCAGCATGACCGCAAAGGCAGTGTCCAGATCCTCCGGCAGCAGACCGAATATGCTGACGGAGTTTTCGGCCAAGGCTGCCGCAAAGGCTTTTGAAATACCATCGATAGGCCGCC
>MIBM01000340.1:5154-5365 GCA_001830645.1 Spirochaetes bacterium RIFOXYC1_FULL_54_7 | reverse complement strand
CTCCAACCTCTGCGGCGACCCAGGAGGACAGGGTCTCGGGCTCGCCCCCATACTCGAAGCGGCGCCTCGCTCGTGGCGACAGCAGGTTGTCGCAATGCGCCTGAGCCAGGCCCAAAAAAGTCTCCAGCTCTTCCGGGCCGTAGTCCCCGTACGGCACGTGGAGGAGTCGCCGGCGCCGCCCGCCGCGCTGAATGTGGTGCATCCCGCCCTC
>MIBM01000340.1:4122-5052 GCA_001830645.1 Spirochaetes bacterium RIFOXYC1_FULL_54_7 | reverse complement strand
CAGGTCGGCAGGATAGAGGGCCTCGACGAAGGCGCGGCCCTCGTCGGCAATGACGCAGGACCCTGGCGTCTTGACACAGCAACCGAAGCAGCCCATGCAGGGCTTGATGGCAAGGCTCGACGCGTCGAAGAAACGCGCGTCGTGCCCCCCGAGACGCGACCAGTCGGCCAGGCCCATTACCGCACCCTCCGTCCGGTCGTTCTTCTCGTCATAAAGACCGAGAACGTTCATGTGACCTCCAATGTTGGCAGTGTCAACTGTCTTGAATGCAAAGATAGCGCCATATGTTGCCAATGTCAACATCCATGCCATATACTGGGTTCATGACTTCCTTCTACCATCACACGAACCTCCGGGCTTCCCTCCTCGCAGAGGGGCGTCGGCTGCTCCTCGCCGAGGGCTACGCCCATTTCTCGCTGCGCAAGCTCGCGTCCGTCCTCGGCGTCAGCCATAACGCGCCGTACCGACACTTCGCCTCCCGCGAGAAATTCATAAAGGCGATTGTCGAAGAGGACGCTGCCCGCTTCGACGCGGCGCTCGCGGCCGGCGTGGAAGGCGTCGGCGATGCCGCTGAACGTCTGTATCGCCTTGGCGATGCCTACGTCTTCTTCTTCCTTGATAATCCCGAGGTACTGCTCCTCTTCGAGACCCTGCCAGGCCAGGTCGCACTGCGGGGCGAGATATTGGCATCACTCTTCTCCAAACCGGGATCATGCGCACAAGGCGAGGGTGCGATGGACGGCTACGAGCTCCTGACGGATGCCGCCCAGCCCTTCGCCGGGCGATTCCCCGGCCTCGAGAAACAGGAGATAGCACTTGGATACTGGGCCAAGGTTCACGGGCTCGCCAGTCTCCTTGTTGCCAAGCGAGGGCTTCTGCCCGAGGACAGCCTCAGGGACCGGGTGCGGATGCTCGTCAGGACGCCGTTCT
>MIBM01000340.1:1517-4035 GCA_001830645.1 Spirochaetes bacterium RIFOXYC1_FULL_54_7 | reverse complement strand
ACTCTCCGCTCCAACTCTTCGCCGCTAAGCATGTATGCAGCCTGTAAGACTACAGCCAGCCCTTGAAGCCAATCTTGGTCCGCGGCATGGCTGCGGGGTTTCCGTTTTTATCCCTCGCGCTCTATAATCATCGTGGATATAGCTGATCAGACATGCCCTTACAGGAGGCTTGCATGCGCATCATCCGGGGTTTTCTCTTGGCTCTTCACATTTTCGTGGGCATAGGCGCGGTGGCCGGCGGTCTGGCTGCCATCCTGAACCCCGTCGCGCCTCTGGGTATGGCAGTGGACTCAGTACCCGGCTTTCCGTTCGATTCGTTCCTGATTCCCGGCATCATACTCTTTGGGCTTATCGGAATCGGAAATCTTGTGGCGGCAGTACCGGTGTACCTCAAACGCCGCTGGCTGGGATACCCGAGCGGGGTCCTTGGCTGCGCGCTGATGGGCTGGATCGTGATACAGTGCGTGATGCTTGGCTCGATCGTCGCGCTGCATGTCATATTTTTCTGCCTCGGCGCGGTAATAGCGTGTCTGGCGCTGGCAGCGCTGACAGCGGAGAGGTTGTGGCCGGGAACCTGGGTAGCCGATTTCCTGACCTCCGCTGGTCCCTGCAGGGTAGACTGAGATGAACGGCAAAGAACGCGTCATGGTGCTCGGCGCCAGCGACAATCCGGGCCGCCTGGCTGGCATGGCAGACTCCATCGTCGCGCCATAACATTGAACATGCAGGATCTCTGCCAGGACAGTGACATTAGTGGGGAAATGTTCCACAACAAGGCACTGGAAAGGGCGGTAAGCGATACGATCACATCGCGCAGGAGGTAGTAGGCTCCGAAGGTCCGCGCCTTCGCGTTTTCAGGCGCGAGATCCATGATGAGGGCTTTGCGGGTCGGTTCACCGAATTCCTTCAGGCCTCTGACGATGAAGGCTACGACGAACATCGGGAAGGAACGGGAAAAGAGCAGGACGAGGGGAAACGAAGTGAAGAAGACATAGGTCATCAGGACAAAACGCTTCTTTCCGTAACGGTCCGAGAACCAGGCGACGGGAATGTAGACGAGCATCGCGACTGCCATCTCTATGGTCGTCAGCAGGCCGAACTGCAGGGCTGTGAGGCCGTTGTTCTCCACCGCCCAGATGACCACGAAGGCGTAGGGTATCTGCTCCACGAAGCGGATGAGGATATCGCTGGCCAGGAGGCTCCTGAGCGCGGGACTTAGCAGGCTGCCGAGTTTCGTCCTGTTCCGCACGGCGGCGACGAATGCGATCCGCACGCCGGACACACGGCCCCACTCTCCTATAGTGACTTCTTGTGGCCCCGATGATCCGGCAGGAAACGCTCCGCCATCTTTTCGCCCCTGCCGACGAAGATGACGAGCACGAGCATCGCGGTCATGCTCCGGTTCCGTATCAAAAAGCTTTTGAAGTAATTTTTCTGCGGCATCGGAGTCCCTTTTTTTTACCCCGCGGACGCAGTCTGCAGTCTGCACCAGGCATACAGTGAATCGTAAACCTCGAATTGCAGCGCCAGGTTCTCGACATCGTCGGGAAAGCGCAGCGAATAGCCCACAGCCAGCGCTTCTAGTCCGGGGGCGACCGGGTGATCTGAAAGCCTGCCGGTATCCGCGCAACCGACTATCCCTGCGAGAATCCCGAGGGCGGGATCCGTCAGACCGTAGGCTTTGACAATAGTCTGGAAGGAACAGTCCCCGCCATGGTGACCGAGCTCCACCCCGGGCGAATCGAAGGGCGTGGCGCCCCTTTCCGCAGCCGTCTCCCCGACACACACAGCGGGAACGAAAATGAACTCGGCCTCACTGTCAACAAAGCGCTTTATGAGCCATGGACAGGCCACCCTGTCAACATGTACATGGGAACGCGTTACCCATTTCATCATTCGCCCCCTCGATTTATCTTCGAGCAACCTGTTAGCGAACTGCCTCAATCGAGCTTGTACCTGGAAATGTACCCTGCCAAGGACTCGATCAGCTCGCCGCTGGTTTGACCGATACCCCGTACGGCTCCGATCGACTCCCTGATGGCGTTCGATCCCTCCACAATGTTTCCGACGCTCGACTGCAGGCTGAGACTCGACTCTATGAGGGCTGCGACTCGGTCATGATGGCTTGGCTGCCGTTCAGCATTTCTCCTGCCCCGTCGCGCACCTTGACGGTAATGGTGTTGATGAGGGTGGTCGCCTCCAGTATCTGCCTCGAGCCCGAAGCCTGTTCCGTCATCGCACTCTTGATCTGGTTTTCCAGTGCGCCCAGGGCCGCGATACGCTCCATGATGACCTTGAACATATTGTCGGTCATGTCGGAGGCGATTGTGGCGTTCGTGATGAGGTTCTTGATGGATTTTATATCCGTTGCGATGACTTTCGATTGGGCGGCCGACAATTCGGTTTGCGTCGATATAGAATTGATGACCTCGTTGGCCTCGATGAGCTTCTCCGATTGCTCGGCAATCTGGCGGATGATGCCGATGCCGATCAGGAGTTGGGACTGCCCCATAGTATT
>MIBM01000340.1:0-1382 GCA_001830645.1 Spirochaetes bacterium RIFOXYC1_FULL_54_7 | reverse complement strand
GGTTTCGCGCAATTCGCGATTCAGAAGGAGGCTTGTGAGCCCGTCTCCCAGTCGCCTTGCAATCTCCTGGAACAGCCTATTCTCCTCGGGCGTCCAAATCCTGGGATGCGAACATTGGTGCATGCCGAATATCCATGGCTTGCCCGATTTGGGATAGATTGGAACGAATATTTGCGATTGGACTCCGAATCGTTTTGCCGTGGATATCGGACGGTCCGTTCCGGCCGTATAGGTCACGGGACCCGCTGATTCGAGCGCCTCCCTCATGTTTCCGGCTTGCTCGGGAGACATCGGCACATCCACGTTCAGGACTTTGGCACCCGGATATTCGGGCTTGGTGACTTCCATCGGAACTCGGAACGAAGCCGCCTCTGGATCGCAGGGGTAAAGAAGCCACGCCCTGTCGCAATCGAAGACTCCTATCATGGTTTCGAGGACCTTGCCCATCATGGTTTCGAGATCGGTCGAGCCCTGGATTGCGACGTTGACACTGTCCAGACTTTCCAGGAACCGTAAATGTGCCGCACGATCTTCTTCGGCCCGTTTGCGCCCAATTTCGCCTTCGATGAATTCCAGGGCAAAGGAGATGTCCATCGCCATTTCTTCGAGAAGCTGGATATCAGTATCGTTCGAAAATTCGGTTTCCACCGGAGATATGTTGAAGGTTCCCCAGAAATTTCCGAAAACAGTCAGGGGAAATGACAAAACCAAAATTTGCCCGTCTTCCGTGCCAACCGATGCGACGATTTCTACCTTTCCCGTCTTCGTATCCGCCCTGCCGATCCATGCCATCCGGAATTTGCCTTTCTCCACGGCTATCCTGCACGCTTCGTCCAGCAGCGTCCCCTGTTCGTGAATCCTGACTATTGCCTGGTTTATGTCGCTCAAAACCGCATAAATGCGGTTTTGCCTGAGGATTTGTTCCTCGGCCCGCTTGCGGTCGGTTATATCCCGGGAGATTCCCAAAACCCCTATAAGGTCGCCGTTTCCGTCGTACATGGGTGTCTTGACGGTCTCGAGCAGGGATTTGCGACCATCGCCCGCAAAGGTTACCCATTCTTCATTCACCACGGGTTTGCCCGAAGCCATGGCCATCCTGTCGTGCTCGCGGAAAAAATCCGCCAATCCCTTTCCAACTAAATCGTAATCAGTCTTGCCGATTATTGCAGCCTCGCTGGCGCCGGCGAAAAGCTCGAACACATGATTGCAGGTCATATAGACACCTTCCACGTCCTTGAGCCAGATCAAGTCGGGAATTGTTTTAAGGAGGGTTCTTTGGAGAATTTCGCTTTTTCTCGTCCTCTCATGTGCCTCGAAAAGTTCGAACCCCATCTCTATCGACGACTCCAGCACAAAATTCCCTGAATTTTTTATCACGTATC
>MIBM01000339.1:390-1073 GCA_001830645.1 Spirochaetes bacterium RIFOXYC1_FULL_54_7 | reverse complement strand
GCAACAGCGTCCGGCACCGGTCTACGTGCAGATTCCCGCGAACGCCACGCCCGTGGAGGAACTGCTGGGCTTCTCGCTGATTCCCGAAGGTCTCTTCGACGGAGGATCGGACATGCCAGAGACCATCGACGACGGAGCTTGGCCGGACCTGTGGCCGGAGAACGAGTGGAACCCCTGCGACATGATCACGGACGAGGTGGACCTGCGCGACGCGCGCCTGGGGGATTGCCCGGTCACGCGGGAATCGCGCCGCAGTCTGCGCGAGCGCCTACAGGACTAGTCTCCTCAGCCGAGCTTCACCGCAAGAGTCGAAGAAGAGTGAGTGTGCATGACCGCTCAATGCAGAAGCGTGTGACGCGGGAAGCGGAAGTGTGACAGGCGTTTTGCAGATATACTGGCACCATGTTCGCAATCAATCGTCCCGCCTGGTGGCAGAGAGGAGCCATCACCCTGCTGTTCATCCTCCCCTTTCTCGCTTTCGGTGCATCGGTTCTGCAGGGGTACGCCCCCATCGATGATCTCTTCCTCGTTGTGCGGAATCTCGCGACGCGCGGACCGACACTGGATCATCTGAAGGCCGCCTTCACGACATTCGATCCCGAGCTCTACATCCCGGCAACGCTCGTCAGCTTTCAATTGAACTATCTGGTCTCGGGGCTCCATCCATGGAGTTATCACCTCGT
>MIBM01000339.1:217-359 GCA_001830645.1 Spirochaetes bacterium RIFOXYC1_FULL_54_7 | reverse complement strand
CTCCTGTTTCTCTGAGAGAGTCAAAAAAACCCCCTCGATTTCTGAAAGTTTGGGCTGACCACTCAATGCGGCTTTCAGCCCCTCTAATACCTTGATTGCGGGCATTTCTGCCCCTAACGCTGCGATAGCCTTCAAAACCGGG
>MIBM01000339.1:0-147 GCA_001830645.1 Spirochaetes bacterium RIFOXYC1_FULL_54_7 | reverse complement strand
GATTATAATGCCCGGCTTTTATTGCCTCAATCATCTCATCTGGCACATCCATTAGATCTGCGATCATCTTTGAACCCATGCGATAGACCCGACTCACCCATCCAAGTGCTGGTTGGCCATCTTCCTGAGCCAGAATTTGATTTTCCG
>MIBM01000338.1:9642-9948 GCA_001830645.1 Spirochaetes bacterium RIFOXYC1_FULL_54_7 | reverse complement strand
CATGTCCTTGGCCTGGGACGGCAGTTTGCCAGCGCCACCGAGGCAATACAGGCCTACCGGGCGGAGAAACCATCCATCATAGACCAGGATATCCATGAATTCGTCATATCCAGCAACTGTACTCCCGTTGGTACGATAGAGGACGGCGATGCGGTGGTGTACTTCAACTTCCGGGGAGACAGAGCCCTGGAAATGACCGCGGCCTTTGAAAATGACGACTTTTCCTGGTTTGACAGGGTACGCAGGCCAAAGGTGGAATATGCCGGCATGATGGAGTATGACGGCGATCTTCATGTCCCGGCCCAG
>MIBM01000338.1:9028-9596 GCA_001830645.1 Spirochaetes bacterium RIFOXYC1_FULL_54_7 | reverse complement strand
TGGCTGCCTCAAGGGTACCCATGCTTGCCATTTCAGAGACCCAGAAGTTCGGGCATGTTACCTACTTCTTCAACGGAAACCGTACCGGCAAATTCGACGAGTCCATGGAAGACTATATCGAAGTTCCAAGCGACCGCCTGCCCTTCGAGCAGCGGCCCTGGATGAAGACAGCCGAGATCACCGACAAGGTGCTGGAGGCCATAGAGAGCGGCAAGTACCGTTTCATCCGCCTGAACTTCCCCAACGGTGACATGGTTGGCCATACAGGTAACTACCAGGCCGTCGTCTGCTCCCTGGAGGCCATGGACCTGCAGATTGGCCGTCTCCGTACCGCGGTGGAAAAGGCTGGTGGCATGCTTCTGCTTACCGCCGATCATGGCAACTCCGATGACATGTTCGAGCATGACAAGAAGACTGGCGTGGTAACCCGCAAGGCAGACGGCCAGCCACGGGCCAAGACCAGCCACTCCCTGAATCCAGTACCCTGTGTACTGTACGACCCGGAAGCAAAGGGCGAATACCGCAAGGAATTGCGTGAAGGGCTGGGAATAAGCTCATTGGCCGCAAC
>MIBM01000338.1:4365-9015 GCA_001830645.1 Spirochaetes bacterium RIFOXYC1_FULL_54_7 | reverse complement strand
CTGGGTTACAAGGCCCCGGCTGACTACGATCCATCGGTGCTGCTCCAGCCATGAGCTACAGAGATTTCCCTACCCTGGGCTACGGTGCTGTCTCTGACCCAAGTTGCGGCGTTTCCCTGGATCCGGTGGCCACTTGATGGTTGAAATAGAGCTGAAGGCACGCCTGCGGAATCCTGGAGAGGTCCGGGCCAGGGTGGCCGGCTTTGCCACCTATGTGCGTGACTTCGACAAGACGGATGCCTACTGGCATGGCCCGGAATGGCGCTTTGCCAGGGGCACCAAAGGCTTCCGCCTGCGTGCCGATGGTAACAAGTCAATTGTGACCTTCAAGGCGAAGCGCAACGAGGGTAGCATAGAGATAAACCGTGAGACGGAGTTTGAAGTATCGGATCCCCTTGCTTTTACCGCTCTGGTGGAGCGCATCGGTTGCGAACCGTTTTACCGCAAGCACAAGACCGGCAGTGCCTACGAGCATGATGGTTTTACCATCGAATTGGTGCAAGTGGAAGACCTCGGTGATTTCATCGAGGTGGAGAAACTGCTGGACAATGACAATCCGGAAACAGTTGCCGTGGTTCTGGGCGGACTCAAGGGCATACTGGCCAAGGCGGGTGTCCCGGAGAGCGATATAGAAGGCCGGGGCTACTCCGAACTGATACTGGGAGCCAGCCAGATCTGAAGTCTGGCGGGTTCCTGCTTCATTCAGGCCCGGCTTTCAACCATTTCAGAGGTTGTGTAGAAGCGGATGGCCAGGTTGGAGGCCTTGGATCGCTCGAAGGTCCACTGTGAATCCGACATGAAGATATAGTTTCCGCGTATGTCCATCAGGATACGCCGTTCGTTGTCATCCACGAATTGCTCAAGGGCTTTTTTGTCGTCCGAATCGATCCAGTGGGCTATCTCGAAGTCTACCGGCCGGTAATTGCAGGTAGCACCGTACTCGTTATCCATACGGTACTGAAGCACTTCAAGCTGCAACTGTCCAACCACGCCAAGGACCCGCATGTTGGGGTTGTGGGGCTTGGAGAAGATCTGAACCACTCCTTCTTCAGCCAGTTGGTTGAGGCCCTTGTGGTACTGCTTTTCCTTGGATGGGTCGCCGTTGACTATTACCCTGAAGATCTGCGGCGCAAAACTTGGAATACCTTTGAACGATAGGGCTTCGCCCTCGGTGACTGTATCGCCTATCTTGAAGGTTCCCGTGTCGTGGAGTCCTATGATATCACCTGGCCAGGCTTCGTCTATGATTTCCCTGTCCTGGGACATGAAGGCCGTGGGATTGGCTGTCCTGAAAGGCTTGCCCGACCGGACGTGGTAGTAGGTCTTGTTGCGCTCGAACTTGCCGGAACAGATACGCATGAAGGCCACCCGGTCACGGTGCCGGGGATTCATGTTGGCGTGTATCTTGAAGATGAAACCCGAGAACCTCTCCTCTTCAGGTGTTACCGTGCGCTCGTCAGCTTCTTTGGGTGTGGGATAAGGCGCCATGGACACCAATGACTCCAGAAGTTCGCCGACACCGAAATTGTTGAGTGCCGAGCCGAAGAACACCGGGGTGACCAGTCCAGCCAGGTAGTCGTCTTTCTCGAAGGGCGGGTAGACCTCCGATAGTATCCCTACATCTTCCCTGAGCCTGTTGGCCAGGGAGGATCCGACTTTCTCATCCAGCAGGGGGTCGGCCAGGTCATTGATGGCTACAAAGTCACCAGGCCGGTGGACTTCACCGGGTGTGAAGAGTATCAATCTGCGTTCAAGGATGTTGTATACACCCTTGAAACCCTTGCCCTGGCCTATTGGCCAGGTGACGGGGCGGACCTCCAGGGCAAGTTCCCTCTCCACCTCGTCCATGAGCTCCATGGGGTTCTTGCCCTCCCGATCCAGTTTGTTCATGAAGGTGGCAATGGGTGTATGGCGCATCCTGCATACAACACACAGCTTGCGGGTCCGGTCTTCTACACCCTTGACCGAGTCTATGACGATGAGGGCGCTATCTACCGCCGAGAGGCCACGGTAGGTATCTTCGGAGAAGTCGGCATGTCCCGGGGTGTCCAGGAGATTGATGGCCCGTCCGCCGTATTCAAAACCCATTACTGAGGAACTGATGGAAATACCGCGTTCCTTCTCCATGGCCATGAAGTCGGAAACCGCAGCCCGCCGGTTCTTGCCGCTTTTTACCGCTCCGGCTATGTGTATGGCTCCTCCGAAGAGGAGCAGTTTTTCAGTGATGGTGGTCTTGCCCGCATCCGGATGGGAAATTATGGCAAAAGTGAGGCGCTTGTGTATTTCCTGGAGTAGTTCGGTCATAGAGACACAAGAATACCGGAACCGGGCTGCTTGGACAAGGCGGCACCCCTGCCGCCCTGCGTGTTCAGAGCGGCCAGACCAGCAACAGCAGGGGTATGGAGGCTGCACACAGTAAAAGTGAAAGAGGCAGTCCCAGCCGGACATAGTCAGAAAACTTGTAGCCTCCAGGACCCATCACCAGGGTATTGGACTGATGGGCTATGGGCGACAGGAAAGATGCCGATGCTCCTATGGCTGTGGCCATCAGGAAGGTGTCGACTGAAACGCCCAGTGTCCCTGCCAGACTGATTCCCACCGGGGCCATGAGGACTACTGTGGCAGCATTGTTTATGATGGCCGACAGCAGCATGGTGGCAAAGACCAGAATACCCAGAAGACCCCAGACTGGCAGGTTATAGCTGACTGCCAGGATCAATCTGGCGATGGTTTCCACCCCGCCACTGGATTCAAGTGCTTCTCCGACAGGTAAAAGAGCACCAAGCAACATGATGACCGGCCAATCCACACTGGTCCACATTTCCTGCACCGGCAAGACTCCGGTTGCCACGACAAGTACCGCTGCAAGGGCAAAAGCGATCTGGAGGGGTAGTATGTTCGTTATTACCAGGGCAATGGCTGAACCGAAGATACCGATGGCAAGTGCCATGAGCTTTGGCTGTTCTATGGACAAGCCGCGGTCGGCCAGGGGAAGGCAGCCCATGGCCAGGATGCGCTCGTCCAGCATCTCCTTCCGGCCTTTAAGCAGCAGTACATCGCCGGCATTCAGTTCTACCTTGTCCAGGCGCTTCACCAGGGTACGGTCCTGCCTGGCTATGGCCAGAAGGCTGACACCGTATCGTGCCCTCATGCGGATGTCCGCGGTGGTCTTGCCGGCCAAGGCTGAATCAGGAAGGATGACTACCTCGGCGATGCGGTCGTTGTCCGGGGTGGCAGAACCGCTGCCGGACTGCCCTGGGTCTCCGACAAGTACCGTCTTGCTCTTCTTGATGAATTCCCTGATCTCCGTTGAGTCAGTCTCTATGACGATGATGTCGCCTTCGTGGAGTATCGTGTCAGCTTCCGGGCGGGACAGGGGTTTCTTCTTCTCGACCCTCCCGAGCAGGGGAGAGAGGAGAGCCTTGATTCTGGCCATAGTCTTGCCAGCCATTTTTTGAGCAGCCGGTCTGATGAGCCCCAGTACCTGCACTCTTGTTTCAGTAAGGGATTGTACATCCCGGACGGCAAGGCCGATCAGGGGCGATCCCTCGGTGATCCTGAGCTCTGTTATGTATGCATTGATGTTGAAGCGGTCCTGTTTTGACGTAGCTCCTTCCCTGTGCGGCAGCAAACGCCAGCCGAGAGTCGTTATGAACACAATGCCCAAAAGGGATAGGGACAGACCGACAGGGGCATAATCGAAGATGCTGAAGGGCCTCCCGCTCGCCTCCATCCTGAAGGCCGAAATGAGTATGTTCGGCGGAGTGCCTATCATGGTCGTAAGGCCGCCCAGAAGGGATGCAAAAGCAAGTGGCATGAGTATTGATGATGGCGCATGGCCACTCTTGCGGGTTATGTGGATGGCCACAGGCATGAAGATGGCCAAGGCCCCGATGTTGTTCATGAAGGCAGAGGTTATGCATACCATGCTGGAAAGCACGAAGATCTGCACGGGCAGACTTTTACCTAGCTTCAGGATGAACCTGCTGGTGTGCTCGACAAAGCCGGATTTGCGCAGGCTCTCGCTGACAATCAGAATGGCCGCAACACTGACGACCGCTGGATTGCCGAACCCGGAGAAGGCTTTGTCAGGCGGAACAATGCCCAGTATTACCAGCAGGAGCAAGGCACCAAGAGAAACCAGGTCATGCCTGAACCTTCCCCAGACGAACATGACCAAGGCCAGGCCTATGGTGATGAAAACGAGAATCTGATCCAATATCACTCCCTTGGGCGTTAGCCATGCGATCAGGTGCGTTCCATACCGATCAGGTGCGTTCCATGCCGGCGGATTTACCCTCATTCTATACGGTGGTATCCCGGAAGGCAATGATTTGACTGTGCTTTACCGCTACAGTATGTTTCCGTGGATCCTGCAGGCTGCAGCAGAGAGGATGGTGATATCTTGAGTCCCCTACGTTCCGATGCTTTGGTATTCTACGGTGCCACTGGCGACCTGGCGTTCAAGAAAATTTTCCCCGCATTACAGCGCATGGTACGCAATGGCAGTCTGGACGTACCCATAGTCGGCGTGGCCAGACGTGGCTGGAGCCTTCAGAGGCTCAGGGAACGTGCCAAAGACAGCATAGAGACGCATGGTGGCGGTCTGGATCCGGTTGCCTTTCCCCGCCTTTTGGAACTCCTGCGTTA
>MIBM01000338.1:0-4356 GCA_001830645.1 Spirochaetes bacterium RIFOXYC1_FULL_54_7 | reverse complement strand
TCCGGAAACCTTCAGAACCCTCAGGTCTACCCTTGGTGAGGCAGAGCATCCGCTTCACTACATGGCCGTTCCCCAGAACCTGTTCGAAACCGTGATCAATCAGTTGCACAGCACCAGATGCGATTCAGGCATGCGTCTGGTGCTGGAGAAGCCCTTTGGCCGCGATCTGGCATCAGCCCGGCAGTTGAATGAACTCCTGCATGGATGCCTGCCGGAAAACGAAATTTTCAGGATTGACCACTATCTTGGCAAGGATGCGGTCCAGAACCTGGTATTCTTCCGCTTTGCCAATGCCTTCCTGGAACCGATCTGGAACCGTCGCTACGTAGAAAACGTGCAGATAACCATGGCCGAAAGCTTTGGCATAAAGGGGCGTGGTGCCTTCTACGACGGCACCGGCGCAATAAGGGATGTGGTACAGAATCACCTCCTGCAGGTGCTTTCGAACATAGCCATGGAACCACCTCCTGTGTCATCCGATCCCGAGACCCTTAGGGACGAAAAGGTAAAGGTGCTCAAGTCGATAGAGCCAACCCTCCCCTGGCGGGTTGTTCGTGGCCGGTTCAGGGGCTACACAGATGAGCCTGGGGTTGCGCCGGATTCCAGAACGGAGACCTTCGCCGCCTTCAGCCTGGAAATACGGAACTGGCGATGGGAAGGGGTTCCCTTCTTCATTCGCACCGGCAAGAGCCTTCCGGTGTCCCGTACCGAAGTGGTGGTAAAGTTGCGGACCCCGCCACCGGTGCTGCCTGGCTTGGTGCTGAACTCAAATTACATACGGTTCCGCCTGAGCCCGGGCATGGTCATAGCCCTTGGGGCCTCTGTCAGGGAACCTGGCAAGACCGCCAAAGGGCATGAGCTTGAATTGGTGGCCACCCATGAGAATCCCGGATCGGACAGCGACCCGTATGCGGAAATACTGGGAGATGCGATGCGCGGTGAAACCTACCGGTTTGCGCGGCAGGATTACGTGGAAGAAGCCTGGCGGATCGTAGATCCCTTGCTGAGGGATATTCCTGAGCCAGTGGAGTATGAGCCGGGTAGCTGGGGGCCGGCAGCGGCAGCTGATCTGGTACCCGGAGGCTGGTTCGAGCCTGGGGCTTGATCAAGCACATGGTAGTGCCGGAAAAAACCGTGCTATCATGTCCGGCATGAGAATCAGAACCAAGCTGGTTGTACTCGCTCTGGTCTTCAGCGCGGGTTCCATGGTGTTCGCCATCCTCGGGGTTGTTACCTGGAACAGGGTCCGGGGTATAAACAATGCCATCGAGAAGGGGATCGAGATGCAGGTGCGCTCCCGGGATGTACACAGCCTCATGAAAGATATGGTCTTCGACCTTTTTGTCCCCAAGATCTATGGCCAGCTCAAATCCTATACCTACTCACCCCGCAGCAATGTAACCGTGCGCAAATGGAAGAGCGCGGTCTACGATTACCAGAATGCCTTCTACTTGTTCATGGCATCCCAGGCCACTCTGAAGATTACCGACCAGCGCCTGGCAGACCAGTTCAACACTGCCACTGTGATGCATGAACGGGCCATGGCCAGGCTTGGCCAGCTTGAGCAATCCATTTCCCTGATTATCGAGAGGGTAGGTTCCATCGAAGAAGACCGGTTCTACGAGATACTGGCAGATGAGGAGTTCATACCATTCTTTGCTGAGTTCCGGGATACTTCGTATTACTTTGTTGACAGCTTTGAAAGCTACATGAACTATTTCATCCGGGAGTTCCGCGCCTATGGTGACAATCTGCAAAGGCAGACCTATGTCCTGTACGGCCTCGGGGCCCTGTTGACAGCCCTGACTGGTATAAGTATCTCCCTGCTGACAGCCAAGGACATTGCATCCAAGATACATCATGTAGAAAAGGCTTTTGCCCGGGTAGCCAAGGGTGATTTTTCCGAGAGCATGGGCATCAGTGGTCATGATGAGTTCAGCGATCTTGCCAGGCAGTTCAATTCGCTTTCCCATGACCTCAAAGCAAATGTAGATAATATCCTCAGGTTGACCAGGGCAGTAGGCCGGTCCATCTCAAGTGATACCAGTATGGAAGGCCTGATGCAGAATGTCGTTCACACCATAGTCCAGGAGACCCGGGCCGATATGGCCTGCATACATTTCCTGGGCACCGACGATGAGGCCACCGGCAGGACCAAGCTCAAGCTGAGGGCCTCCGAAGGTGCGATGGACGACATCGATCTTGACCTGCTGCAACCCCAGCTTGAAACGGTCATGGCCCAAGGAGAACCTACGGTGCTTCAGGAACCCCAATTGAGGGGACTGCTTCCGCATCTGAGCTCCCTGATGGTCCTGCCCTTCGTCATCGAAAAAGAAGTAATGGGAACCCTGACCGTAGCCATACACCATCCAGCTCCGGCTCTGACAGATCTTGGAATTACACGCCTTTCCACCTTTGCGGAGTTTGCCTCCCTTACCCTGGACAACCATTTCAAGTATGCCGAATTGATCAAGAAAGGCGAGGCCGAGTACCAGGCCCTGCAATCCCAGGTACAGCCGCATTTCATCTACAATGTACTCAATGGCTTCATCGGACTGAACCGGATGGGTGAGAAGAAGGGACTCGAGGAATCCATCATCGAGCTCAAGGATATGTTGCGCTATACCCAGGATTCACGCACCGAGACCACCATAGCCGAGGAGTTTTCCTTTGTGGCAAATTACTGCCAGCTGCAGAAACTGCGATTCGGTGACCGGATATCTTATTCGTTTCATCTGGAGGATGGCCTTGGCCAGCTACGCATTCCACGGCTTATCCTGCAGCCCCTTGCAGAGAATGCGGTAATCCACGGAGTTGAGCCCCTGGACGGTAAGGCTGGCCTGCTGGAGTTCGAGGCCTTCCGTACCCTTGAGAACGAGCGGCCGATGATAACCTTGTCGGTAAAAGACAATGGCGTAGGCTGCGATCCAGGGCAGTTGCAGGAACGGGAACACATAGGCATCGGCAATGTGCGCAGGCGTTTCAAGTACGCCTTTCCAGGAGGGGCCTTCAATGTGAAGAGTGCTCCGGAAAAGGGAACCGAGATAAGGATGACCTTCAATGAAGTGCATCATAGCTGACGACGAACGTCTGGTCCGATACAGCATCCAGGACATGCTGGAGGAGATTGCTGATACTGGTGTCGCCTGGTTCGATGAAATAAGCCAGGTGGTAAACGGCAAGGAACTATTGATCCAGGTACGGGAAGTGCAGCCCGAGCTGGTATTTGTCGATATCCGTATGCCCTTGCTCAGTGGACTTGATGCCATGGAAAAGGGCAGGGAACTGTCGCCACGTACACAGTGGATCATTCTGACAGGCTATGCGGAGTTTGATTATGCCAAACGGGCGATTGCTCTGGGCGCCCTGGATTACCTGCTGAAGCCTGCTTCACGCTTCGACATAGAGCGGATAGTACGTCTGGCACTTTCCAGGCTTGCCGACCGGCGGATCCAGGAGCAGTTCGCGCTTGAACACCGGATTCTTGGTCTACTGCAGGATACCTTCTCCGAGGATCCGGAAATGCCTTCAGGTGCCACTTATGCAGGTCTTCTGCTGACCCTGGATTCACCCCTGTCCCTCAAGGATGCCAGCGTGCTGCAGAAGCAAGCAATGCAGAACCTGCGCTACTGGTTGAGGACAAGCCTGCCGTCGTCATGCACCGGTGGTGTTGCGGTGCTGGATGACGGCAATATGATCTGCATACTAGCCACATACGGCAAAGGAGCTGAACTCGAGGGGGGGGTACGTAAAACCGCCGGCTATTCGCTGGCTGTTCCCGTCCAGGGCTTGTCACCGGATGCTGTCTGTACGGTATTCCATACAAAGGATGCCGGTGCTGACCTTACAGGATTGTTGAAGGATCTAAATCTTGTTTCTAAAGATTCAAGCCTCAGGATTCTTGATGGTCTGGGGCAGATCATTGATACCGGCCTGCAGGAATCGCTGGCAGATGGATTCTGCCAGGTCCAGTTTGTTCTTTCCCAGGTCGATAGGGCCATACGGAACAGGGAGCTTGTACCCGAAGATATGATACAAGTACTCCGCCGTTATCGTTCGGAGTTGGAACCGCTCTGGAATTCGAGTGAGCTCCGCCGGTTCTTCGAAATCCGCAGCGCACTGAACCTATGCCAGCTTGAGCCGGGACCGGCCCTTGATGCCTGCATAGCCTGGGCTGCCGGGGGGCTTCTGCCAGGGTCATCCGCAAACGAGACAGCCAGGCGTCGCCAGCTTGTACAGCGGGCACTGGATCTCCTGGCAGAGCAGTATACTCGTGAGATAGGACTTACCCAGTTGGCCGATGCCATGGGTATCACGCCCAACTATCTGTCTTCGGAGTTCAACCGTGTAATGGGT
>MIBM01000337.1:4866-5552 GCA_001830645.1 Spirochaetes bacterium RIFOXYC1_FULL_54_7 | reverse complement strand
AAAAACGAATTCATGGCCAGCTCGAAATCCGGGATGACTGAACCGGCCAGCTCCATCGTCACCCGGCAGGCGCCGCTGGCGACGTCGAGCACGGTTAGGCGGTAGACCAGGCTGTCCAGAGCGCCGGCCGCCTGGGTAGCTTGGCCGACTGGGGTAGCGGCCGCCTGGTCAGACTGGGAGCCAGCTGGCCACCTCAAGGCGCCGAACAAGATCGCGGCCGCCAACAACTCCAAAACCACTCGCTTCATATAGCCTCCCCGGCGACAGCCTGTGCTTGGCGCGCCTTACCTCACTCCAGCTCGGCGAAACGGTAGCCGACCCCGATCTCGGTCTGGATCATCGGCGCGGCCGCGTTGGCGCTCTGGATCTTGCGCCGCAGGCCGCTGACAAAGACGCGCAGGTTACCGTACTGCTCCGGATTGGCCTGACCCCAGACCTGACCCTGCAGATAACTGTGGGTCAGGACCTTACCTGGCTGGCGCAAGAAGACGAGCAGTATCCGGTACTCCAGGGGCGTCAGGTGGACGTCCTCTGCGTCAACCTGGACACGTCGCTTGTCGACATCGACGCTGAGCGGTCCGTAGCTGAAATGCTGGGCGTCGGCCGCGGCCAAGGCCTCGCCCGGAGCGGCAGCCCGACGCAGCAGGGCTCGCATTCGGGCCAGCAACTCGCCGGTCCGGAAGGGT
>MIBM01000337.1:567-4829 GCA_001830645.1 Spirochaetes bacterium RIFOXYC1_FULL_54_7 | reverse complement strand
CCACTGCATCCCTGACATCTCCATGAGCGCTCATCATGATAACAGGCAACAAAAAACCGGCTTCTTTGATCCAGGATAGAAGTGCTATCCCATCGAGGCCAGGCATCCTGATGTCCAGTAGGGCAGCGTCGAAGGACTCCTCTGCAAGTCGTGTTTTGGCAACAAGTCCATTAGGGGCAGGAACTGTTTCGATGGTCTCCATTTCAAGAAAGGCACAGATCGATGATAGGAGATTTGGTTCATCATCAGCTACCAAAACACGCATAGAGACCTCCATAACAAATCCACTCCATACCGTTGCGATGGCTGGAGAGGTGCATATAATACTATCTTATGAGCAATCATGAAGTAAATGAGAAAATTCGTGAAGCTATTGTGGCTGGAATCTTTTACGCTGATGAACCAGAGGCTTTGCAAAAGGCCATAGATAAGGTTCTTGCTGCGGCCAAACCACTGCGAGATGGCGCGATTGCAATTCTGACACCACACGCTGGCTTTGCTTATACCGGGGCTATTCAGGCTTTGGCATGGAAAGCAGCTTGTGGACGAGCGGTCAAGCGGGTTGTCATGATAGCACCCCATCACCATTCCCAGGGCTCGAAAATTTATCTCCCGGAATCCAGGTTTTTCCAATCTCCGTTGGGTGATATACCTGTAGATATAGAAATCTGTGATGAAATTGAATCTTGTGGCACTCTTTTCGAAATCAACGACATTCCTCATCTAGAGGAACATGCCCTCGAGGTTCAGTTGCCCTTTATGAAGAGGCTTTTCCCTGATGCCACTCTGATCCCTATGATTGCCGACGGTAATGAGGTGTCAGCAATCCTGGCGGTAGCCAGGGCTCTGGACCTGGTTCTAGGCAGCGAAAGGGAGACAACATTGATCGTTGTGTCCAGCAATCTTTCATCCTCTGCAGCTAATTTTGACTCGGCCAGGCAGGCCGACCAGTTGCTGGATATGATCTGTCAGGGTGATTGGCATGGAGTCATCGGAAACCGCGAGCAGAGAACAAGCACCGCCTGTGGATGTAATGCGATAGCCCAACTAATGGCCTGTACGATGACAGACGGTACTGAAGTATCTATTCTCGGTCGCAGCGATTCGAGGTTGCAGGACGGGGATAATGCAGATCGTATTGTCCATTATGCTGCGGCAGCCTGGTATCCTGGAGGATAATAATGGCTTTCGACGTCAATGCGCCGGATAGGGAAATCCTGTTAGCCCTTGCAAGGGAAGCTATCGTTTCCCGCCTCGAGAATAGGAGTCCTGTCTGGCCCAGCCACAGTAGTGCCTTGAATGAACGCCGGGGCGCCTTTGTCACCATCCATAAAAGAGGAATGCTGAGAGGTTGTATTGGTCGAATGGTTGCCGATACCCCCCTGGAGAAGGCAGTCAGGGATATGGCCATGGCGGCTGCCTTCGAAGATCCTCGTTTCCCACCCCTGGGCAAGAGCGAACTCGAGTCCATTAATCTGGAAATTTCCGTATTGTCACCGATGGAGCCATGCCGGCCAGACGATATCATACCTGGAATTCATGGGGCATATCTTACAAAGGGGTATCGCAGTGGAGTATTTCTGCCCCAGGTGGCAACCGAACAAGGTTGGGATCGTGATACCTTCCTCGAGCATCTGTGCTACAAGGCCAGTTTGCCGAGTGGGGCATACAAAGACCCAGATGCAAACCTGCTGCGTTTCACCGCAGTGGTGTTTGGTGACCAGGTTTTGGGAAATTTGGCAATTGGGCAATGATGATGCCTGCCAGCATAAGGGCACAACCCGCCAGTTCACGTGGGCTCAAGGCCCCAAGATCAGCCAGCCTGCTAGAACGGTAACCGCTGCCTCCAGACTTAGTATTATGGATGCGAGTACTATGGGGTCGAATTCTGGAGCCCAGCGATCAAGCACAAGGATATGGGCGGACCAGAAAAAAACGCTTATAAAGATGATGAAATCACCTTTTCCCATCGAGAGCGTACCTGAAACCGAAAGCAGGAAGAGTCCTAGCAGGGCCAGGACTGCGCCGATCCAAGTACGGCCTGGTATCTTTTTCCCTAGAAAGAATGCTGCAATGGGTACGAAAATTACATATAAACCTGTAATGAACCCAGCTTTGCCTGCTCCGGTGAACTGCATCCCGATCTGCTGCAGGTTTCCGGCGGCCGTCAGCACGAATCCGGCCAGAATTGCCGGCCTGAAGGCTGACTTTGTGGCAACAACCGATGTCCTGCGGATAAGGATAACTGGAACCAGCGCCAGCGATCCAATTGAGAACCGGGCCCCATTGAAGGCAAACAGACCTAGATTGTCCATGCCTATGCGCTGGGCGGCGAAACCAGAACCCCAGATTGCAGCTACAATGAAAAGCAATGCTTCATATTTCAATTCGCTTTTTGATGGAATTCCTGATGATTGCGCCATACAACGACAATACAGGGACAGAGCTTGCCCTGCTCTGGCAAGGAGCTAGGCCATGGATCTTCATCTTGCAATGATCTCGATCCATCCAGTAGTGGTATACTGCCAATATGAAGATTCGCGGTATCGGAAAGTTGCTGTCCATGGGAGCACTGAGCATGTTGTGCATAGGCCTGAGTTCGTGTTGGTATGTAAGACAGGCAGGCTTCTTCATCGCGGAAAGACGCCAGGCTGTCCCTGTTGCAGGTATCGCTACTGATCCAGCCACACCTGCGGAAGTTCGGGATTTCCTTATCCGGGTAGAAGACATCCGCCGTTTTTCGAGCGAGGAACTTGGTTTATCTGAAACAGGCAGCTTCACTACCTATGTCCCTATGACAAAAGATCATGTCGCTGTTGTCATATCGGCTTGCGCCGATGATTCCTTCAAACGCTATCTGTGGAAATATCCGGTACTCGGTGCCATGCCATACCGTGGCTATTATGTCCGTGAAGACGCGGATTTCGTTCATGCATGGCTGCGGCGACAGAACTATGATGTGGTCATACGCAAAGTTGATGCTTTCAGCTCCCTGGGTTTCTTCAAGGATCCCCTCTATTCCTTCATGGTCAAATACGAAGCGGGAGAGCTGGCGGATTTGATAATCCACGAATCTGCGCATGGAACCTTGTTCATCAAGAACGCAAACCAGTTCAACGAGGAGTTTGCCACTTTTACCGGAAGGATCGGTGCCGAACTCTATCTTGTTGACCGGTATGGTGCTGATTCGCCGGAACTGGAAGCCTATCGTAAACGCAGACGCGTTTCAGAGATTTTCGCCGGGTTCCTGCGTGAAACAGCAAGGCGTCTGGAGGTAGTCTATTCAAGGGAAGACCTGGACCGGGATTCCAGGCTTGAAGCAAAGCGCCACATACTTGAAGAACGGAAAGCCGAGTATGCATCGCTTGCCAGAAACGAGCTCAGTGGTAGCGTATATGCCAACTTCGAGATGTCTCTGGTCAACAACGCCTATCTGGATCTGTATCGACTGTATGAGGAAGATCTCTCCCTCTACCAGGAATATCTTGAAGCTGTAGCCAAAGGCGACCTGAAGGAGTTCATAGCCAGCCTATCGGCCTTGACCAGAAAAATCCGGGAAACGGATGCTGATATAAAAAAAGCCATGTTTGAAGCCATTGCCCGGAGTGGTTCCTGATACTCGGGCGCAAGGCGACATTCCATACCGTGAGCCGCGCCTTCTTGCAATTTCAACGTTTTTCGTTCATTATCCGCATTGAGCGACATATACCACTGACATTAAGAGGATACAGTCTTGATCAACGTAAGCGAACTCAAGTTCAGCTTTGGAGAGCGGGTGCTCTTCAAGGATGTGAGCCTTAAATTCACTCCCGGAAATTGCTATGGCATCATCGGAGCCAATGGTTCGGGGAAATCGACTTTCATAAAGCTGCTGTCAGGCGAGATGGAGCCGGATGCTGGTCAGATCAGTTATCCTCCCCAGCTACGCATGGCCGTACTCAAGCAGGACCATTTCGGACATGAAAACGAACGCCTGCTCGATGTGGTCATCCGCGGTTACCCACGGCTCTATGAAATCATGAAGGAACGTGAAGCGATCTACGCCAAGGAAGATTTCACCGAGGCTGACGGGCTCAGGGCCAGCGAACTGGAGGGCGATTTTGCCGAGATCGGTGGCTGGGAATCCGAATCCCAGGCTTCAATCCTGATGTCCGGTCTTGGCGTTCCCGAGGTCAACCAGGAAAAACTCATGAAGGAAGTTTCCGAAAGCTTGAAGGTTCGAGCCCTCCTTGCCCAGGCTCTCTTTGGCAATCCTGATATCC
>MIBM01000337.1:0-392 GCA_001830645.1 Spirochaetes bacterium RIFOXYC1_FULL_54_7 | reverse complement strand
CAATTACGACTTTGTTATTGATTCGGTGGAGCATTGTGACCCCCTTAGTTTTTCAGGAGCGCCGCCATTTTGGTGACTCCCTTAGGAGTAATCAGAACGCGCTCATAAATCTTGTCCGTTCCGTCGGGCTGCAACACGGTGTGGACCTTATGAGTGATGAGCCCTTGCTGCACCTTGTCCTGGTATCCAAGCCATTGCTTTCCACCCGGGCGCCGGTAAATCCATTTGTTTTCGCTCATCCATTTAAATAGATCGTTCGGGCGCACCTGGAGGGCCTTGGCGGCTTCGGTCCCGTTTACTGAGCCATCGGCGTTGGCGATCTTGTCGAAGGCGTCGGCTTTGGGTTGCAGTTCTAAAACCTTCTCGGTGTAGACCAGCAGCAGGCCGCGCAG
>MIBM01000336.1 GCA_001830645.1 Spirochaetes bacterium RIFOXYC1_FULL_54_7 | reverse complement strand
GTCATCAGGTCCTGTGGCAGGGCTAACTGGCCGTTTTATCTACCATGAACGGATTGACCCAGCGCATGCCGCAATATGACTGGCCAGAATTGAGGTCTTCGCTCAGGACCTGGCTGCAGCCAGCAGATTCTGCTACGGCTACTATGAGGCTGTCCCAGTATGACAGCCCGTAGAGGGTTTTTATTTCCAGACCCCGTCGAACCAGTTCAGGCTTGATGACTACCACCGACAGCGATTCAAGCAGGTGCAGTTGGTGCATTACCACCGGTACTGCCTGGCCCAGCTTCTGCATGGCATTATCCGCATATTCCTGCATGACCTGGGTGGATATGACGCCGCTTCCATCGCGCATGTGCTTCTGGATCAGGTTGATGGCGGTTTCCTGCTTTTGCTCATCCGTAGCATCGTTGGCGTATACGATGATGTTGCTGTCCAGGAAGGTTTTCATTGACCAGTGGTTCCGAAGCGGGTACCCTGGTACACATCGTTCCTGCTGAACCGTGTACCAGGTGCAGATTTGCCGGCCATGCTTCTGGCATTGTCGGCAAAAGTCCGTGCCGCTTCCTCGAGTTCCGTTCCGGAGGCCAGCTGGGCAAGGTAGTCCCGCACCACGGCATTGAGGCTGGTACCATGTTCCGCAGCCCAGATGCGGACGTCTTCTATGGTACGGGGTTCGACAGACAAGGTAATGTTCATACTGGCCACTCCTTTTTTATGGTATGCTGTGCCGTGCAATAATAACACAGTATTATGTGTAATATACTACGTGATTCCTGTCGAGACAATTCATGGTCTTTGCTTTTAGAAATGATCGTTCTGATAAAGGGCCTTGCGCGGGAAGATGGCAGCAAGTTGTTCACTGCTTATCTCTGACTCGGCCAGGTCGTGGTCCACCAACTCCGCTCCGCCTATATAGCCTACCAGCAACTGTGCCAGGGTACGCACATCCAGGCTCAGCTCCGGATTCCGGGTGCTGGGCGATGTTTCCGTCCGGCCACCGGACCACTCGACCAGGAAACGGCCATCGTTCCAGTCCAGGGTGTCGTCCTTTACCCTGACGACCAAGGAGCCACTGCCCTGAAACCATGTCGCCCCCAGGGCAGTCTGCACATCCACCACCTTTACCATGCACGATGGCAGGATTCTGCGTTCGATGGTGTAGGGATCCGGGATATTATGTTCAAGGATGCAGTCGGAGGGCAGGCAAAGGGTGGCCGATACGGCAAGAGGATGGAAAAGAGCCACTCGGGCAAGCAGGTTCCTGAGGCCACGTGCGCCACGCCATGCAATATCCTGCACAGTCATATCCATGCTAAATGGGTTTTTCCGTATTACCTTGTAGAGGAAATACGCTTCTGCATCACCTCCGGCATTACGGTACAGATAAAAGTATTCCTGGCTTCTGTGTGGCTCGGCCGGAACCAGATTCTTCCAGTCGGCGTCACTTCGATACTTGGCAAGGTTGCGTGGTGCAACAAAATCCTGGTACAGGGCCTTTATCTCATCCAGTTCCTTGATACGCCCTGCGGTTGGCACAACCAGTTCCAGACTTCCTTCATCAGTGGCCGGTCTCAGCTGTGCGAGGGGGAAGGTATACTGGTTTTTTAAACAGGCCAACTCGTAGCCAAAGGACCGGTAGTAGGGGTAGGAAAAGGGGAAGAGCATGGAGAAAGCTTGTCCCAGCTCACGCATGCGCGGGAACAGGACGGAGAACAGCTCTCTCACATAACCCTTGCGCCGGTGCTCAGGGTAGGTGGCCACGCTGCCTATTCCGGCTACAGGAACCAATGCGCGATCGAAATACATCTGCTGTTCGTGGGATATCATGACTGACCGTAGTTGTCCATTTTCAAACAGGCCAAAGGCATCCTTCAGATCTTCTGTTGTACTGTCTGTGATGGCCAGGTCTGAAGACTGGGTGTAACAGATGGAATCCAGGCGAAGGGCCTCATAGAAATCGTCTGCGCCGATTGGTCGTATTTCCATCCGGCAAGTCTAAACCGGCAGGAGGGAACCCGCAAGGTTTGCCCTTGGCTGTCCCTTGGCCTGGAGTTGCAGTTCTGCCCGGCTACTTGGATCGTTCCCAGGCTCAGATCGTACCCAGGCTCAGATCGCCATGTATCTTGTACCTGGAACCATCCCGGCTTATTTCAAGCTGACGTTCGGGGAAGTACTCCGGGATGAAGCTTTCCAGTAGATCCAGCACCAGTTTTTCTATTTCTTCCCGCTGTTCGAGAGGGACCTGGGCATCCGTGGCAAGGGTTATATCCACAAGGTAGCCCCGGCCTATCTTGCTGCCATAACCGGGGGTAAAAATGGCACCTACATTGAACAGGCCGTCTGCCTCGGGATTAGTGGTTTCTCCCCTTTTGGGTCTGTTGCGTCTGAGCCGCCAGTGGTTGTGATATCTGTCCTCAAGGATAGTGTCTATCCTATCGAACATCGCCTTCATCCTGGCGTCCCATTCGACGGTTTTCGGGTGGTCCATAGTTATCATCATCTCCTGTGCAAAAGGGAGGGTTCCAGTATCAGCGTACACCTCTGTCCAAAGCATTCTCCAGGGCCCCCAGGATGGTGAGGCTGGAATGGGTGGCTCCGGCGACAACATCAACGCCCAGCGACTGGGCCTTGATTACAGCCGGAATTATGGCTTCGGCTGGCTGACCCTGTCCGTTGAAGTGCTTGAGCAATTCTATCGAGACAATTTTGCCCCTTGCAACGGAGACACTTACCCTCACAGATACAGGGAGCAGGAAGGCCTTGCCCTCATAGACTCCATCCTTGACAGCCTTTACTTCAAAGGCTTTGGTGGAGGCGCGCATGGTCGTGAAGGACGCTTCCGTGATTCTTGGCAATGACTGCCCGGCGATGAAGAAAACCGCTAGCAGGACAAGGATGATGATAAGGGGTTTCCTGAGTTTCATGTAGACTCCAGTGCCCTGAATCGGGGCTGGGCCAGTATAAGGTGCTTTGGAGGATCAGGTAAAGAAATAACGTGTACTGCTTATTCACTTCAGGTCTCTGCTCCGCTATCCTTGTCGCATGGACAATCTTTATCTGGGCACCTGCAGCTGGAAATACCCATCCTGGGGGGGCCTTGTATATTCAAGCAGGGAGCCCGTGAATTACCTTGCCGAGTATGCCCGGCAATATTCCACTGTAGAAGTGGACCAGTGGTTCTGGTCTCTTGGTAAAACCGGTGCTGCCCTTCCGCGCCAGGAGATTGTGGCTGAATATGATCAGTCCACGCCGCCCGGATTCCGCTTTTCCGTCAAATGCCCCAATGCGCTTACCCTGACCCATCACCATGCCAGGAAGGGTGAGCCCCTGCGACCAAACGAGCGCTTCCTGGACCAGGATTTTTTCATGCGCTTCCTGGAATCCCTGGCAGTGCTTGTCCCCAAGATCGGGCTGTTCATATTCCAGTTCGAGTATCTGAACAAGGACAAGATGCCCTCAAGGAATCAGTTCATGGACAGGCTGGGAGCCTTCCTGTCCAGCCTGCCTGGAGACATGCCGTACGCGGTGGAGATCCGCAATCCCCGCTGGATGGACGGTCCATGGTTCAAGCTGCTTCAAGGGCAGGGAGCCGCACCCGTTTTATTACAGGGCTACTGGATGGACGATATCGCTGCGACGATGGATCGTTACCAGGCGATACTGGACGATACGGTATGCCTCCGGCTTCATGGTGAAGATCGCGAGGGCATGGAGGAGCAGACAGGCTCTGACTGGAGCAGCATCATCCGCCCCAAGGACGACGAACTCCTGTGTATCGCCGGTGCGGTTACCAAGCTTGCCGGAGCCGGCAGGAAGGCTTTCATCAACGTGAACAACCATTACGAGGGCTGTGCCCCGCTGACCATCCAGAAACTCAGGAGACTCTTCAATGAACTATGAAAACCATACCAAGACCAGCCTGCAGTCAGGCAAGACCTGTTATGGCACCTTCCAGAGCATAGCCAGTAGTACGGTATCGGAGATTCTTGCCCACCGCGGATTCGATTGGATCCTTGTGGACCTTGAACATGGTGCCATGGACCTTGAAACTGCCGGTGATATGCTTGCGGCCATAGACCGAGGCGGGTCCACGCCTCTTGTTCGTGTGCAGTGGAACGACCAGGCTGCCATCAAGCGTGTACTTGATGCCGGCGCACTGGGTGTCATGATTCCCATGGTCAATACAGCCGACGAAGCCAGGCTGGCTGTTTCGTACTGCAAGTATGCTCCGGCAGGGGTACGCGGCCTCGGTGCCGGCAGGGCTTCCCTGTTCGGTGTACGGATGGTGGAGTACATGGGGGTGGCCAATGATCAGGTTCTGGTCATGCTTCAGGCGGAGCACAAGGATGCGGTGAAGAACATAGATGGAATACTGGCAGCGCCAGGCATCGACATAATCTTTGTAGGACCCTACGATCTGGCCTGCTCCATGGGTCATTCAGACCAGCCCGCCCACCCCGAGGTAGAGGCAGCCATAGCCACGGTGCTGGCCGCAGCCCGGCGTGCCGGTATTGTTCCGGGCATCTTCTGCATGGACCCACAAACGGCCAGACGCCGGGCTGCCCAGGGTTTCCGGTTCATCGGCTTCGGCATAGACTCGATCTTCCTGGACAGTGCGGTGAAAACAGGCCTTGAAACGGTACATGGTGATGGAGTATTGAATCACTGAACTTGCCTCTCTATCCTGGCCTTGCCCGGTTGTGACGATGCCATTATAATTCCGGTATGCGGCTTTCTGAATCAATTCAAGCGACTATCATCGGTGTGTTTCAATCCGTCTTCTCTCCAGGAGATGTGTTGTATCTATTTGGATCAAGAGTTCGCGATGATCTCCGGGGCGGTGACATTGACTTGCTGGTCCGGAGTTCTGCCAACATTGAAGAGCTTGTGGCTTCTCGTTCGCGATTTGCCGGGATACTGGCGCGTCAGCTTGAGGGTCGTAAAGTTGACATTGTCCTCTATCGCGAGGGTGCTGAAAAACGACCGATCCATATCAGGGCATTTGAAGAAGGGATACGCCTATGTCAGATTCCATTTTGCAAAGTCTCCTGACCCAGGCGCAAAAGCATGCTTCTGTACTGATCGAAGACCTTTCAGAACTACAGCCCATGAGACCTTTCAGCGCCGGGAACCTGGTGAGCGCAAGTTCAGGGACGTTACGGATTCTGGACCAGTTCAATGTCCGATTCACGAAACTTCAGGATGTTCTGGGATCCAAGGTATTTCCTCGAATCTTGAACTTGCTTGGCGAAGATGTACGGTCATTGGCTTTCATAGATGTTTTATCACGGTTGGAGGCGCTGGGGTTCATTGATTCTGCGGACACATGGCTGTCATTGAGGGAGCAGAGGAATCGTCTTTCCCACGATTATCCTGATGATCCTGACATCTTGGCCGCAGAACTCAATTCCGCTCTTGAAGCTACCACGGTTCTGCTGGAATACTGGTTGCAAGTAAAAGACAGGATCAGCAACAATCAGCATCTGTGAAGTGTCACCAAGAATTTGTTTTTCTAAAAAACATCACCAACTACGCATGCGCCGTTGACCTGACTGCCGTAGGGCAGGGTA
>MIBM01000335.1:12966-14488 GCA_001830645.1 Spirochaetes bacterium RIFOXYC1_FULL_54_7 | reverse complement strand
ATCTCCATCGTCATAGGCGGGGCTGTGATCATCTTCGGAAAGGAACTGATGTCCATGTTCACCAGGGACCCGGAGGTCATTTCCATAGGTGCCAGTTACCTCTTCATCGTCGGAGCCACCTATGTCCTGTTCTCAACCATGTTCATCAACAATGGTGTCATGCGTGGTGCGGGGGATGCCTTCATCCCCATGATAAACACCATTCTGGCCCTCTGGGTGGTACGTATTCCAACCGCACTTCTGTTCTCCGGTCCCCTGGGCATGGGAAGCGACGGCATCTGGTGGAGCGTGCCAGCAGGCTGGGCCATGGGCGCGATATTTTCCAGCTGGTATTATCTGGGCGGTCGCTGGAAGCGGAAGGCCGTGGTAAAGTACCATTGATGGCTATGGAACGAATCCCAAAAACCCGGCTTGAGCGTTACCGGGTACAATTCCAGACCTTCAATGCCCTGAATTCCTTCTCCTTCATGCTGCTGTCGGGGAGTATCCCCATATTGTTCGCCATGAACCTTGGCGCATCGGGAACCTATATAGGCTTGCTGGGCTCCCTGAATTTCATCACCTTCATCTTCATGCCGATCGGACGCAGGATCATCCGGGGACGGAGCATGATAAAGGTATTTGGTTGGTCATGGTTGCTGCGCTACTGGGGCATGATACCTGCCATCGGAGCTCCGGTTGCCGTAGCGCTTGGGGCGCCCTACTTGGGTCTGAGCCTGCTTCTCGTTGGCAGTCTCCTGTTCAATATTTTCCGCGGTATAGGAATGATAGGGAACAACCCGCTCATGGCTTTCCTGGGCGGCAAGGAGACCCGTGGGGCCTTCCTCTCCAATATGCATATTGTCAACAGCCTTACATCCATCATCACCAGTGCCGCTACGGCCTATGTCCTGTACCGCAGTTCGGGCAACCTGGCTTTTGTTGCCCTGATAATCACTGGTATTGTCACCGGAACCATCGGGTCGACCATCCTGCTCCGCATGCCGGATCCAGAGGCATACCGGCCTGCCGAAGGATCATCCCTGGCACAATCCCTCAGGGAAGCCTGGGCTGACAAGCCTTTCAGGCATTTCGTCTATGTCCTTGCCCCCCTGTCCTTCACCGCCGGCACTGCCCGCACCTTCCTCCTTACCCATGCAAGAGCCCTCTACGACCAGAGTTCGGGCATGGTCATGCTGTACTCGGTTTTTTTCAATATCGGCGTCGTAGCCATGGGCTATCTGCTGCGTAAACTCATGGATCGCCTTGGGCCAAAACCTTTGTATACGGTTTTTTCAATCATCTCCGTACTTGCCATGATCCCCATCGCCGCCAGCCCGGATTTCACCAAGCCCCTGATAGTGATGCTGTTCCTGGCAGGTATCAATCTCCTGGCTGGTTTTGCCATTGCAGGGCAGGAGAACGCCGGCCAGGCCTATTTCTTTTCCATTGTGAAACCAGAACACATGGTGGATCTTGCCATCATCTACTTCATCATCTTCGGTCTCGGCGGAGCCTTGGGGTCGGCCAGTGGCGGCCTCAT
>MIBM01000335.1:11757-12944 GCA_001830645.1 Spirochaetes bacterium RIFOXYC1_FULL_54_7 | reverse complement strand
GGAGTCAGTACGGTCTTGTCATACCGGATCCTGTATCTTGCCCTTGTCGGGATCACCCTGCTGACTACCTTCGGGACCCGCTCATTGTCCGCACCAGACTCGGCATCAGTCAGGGAATCCATCGGCGTAATGTTCTCCATCCGGGACCTGAAGGCCATAGGCCTCCTTGAACGTCTGGTGCATAGTGGTACCGCCGCTGATGACGTACGGATCATCAGGCAGGTAGGCAGTTATGGGTCGGCCGTCTCGGAACGGGAATTGCTGCCCTATGTCACGAGCCCCCGTTTCGAAGTCAGGGTAGAAGCCTTGCTGGCCATCGAGAGGCTCAACAGACTATCTCCGAAGGCTCTGCGCCTGCTGGGCGCAGAAATGGACCGCACCCACTACTCAACCGCCTATCTCTGTGCCCGTATAATAGGAAAATTCCACTGGAAGGAAGCCCTACCTTCACTCAAGGCCGCCATCAACACCGACGATTACATGCTGCAAGGCGCTGCCATGACAGCCTTGGCACGGCTGGATGACGAATCCAGTATTCCAGACATAGAAAACCTTGCGGAAGCAACCCGGAATCCGAGAGCCCTCATGAGCGCATCCTCGGCCCTTGAAGCTTTTGGCAAGGTTTCATCAGTTCCAGTCCTGGTCGGAATCTTGAAGAGGACAAACCCGCCACCCTTCGTATACGACGAAATTGTACTGGCCATAGCAGGAATCCTTGGTGGCCTCGGGGGGTTCTATCGCCTGTATTCAAGTTGGACCAAGGATCCCCAGGGGGCTATGGACGACCTCTTTGACATCATGCCCCCAGGCACACATGAGGGAGCCGGCATATCGGACTTCAGACAAGCTCTGACCAACTTCGTCCTGGAGGGCAAGGACGGGGTAGCAGTAGCCAGAGGCATTGCTGAAAGGACTGCCCTTGAGCCGGGTATCTCCATCGTGCTTTCAGAAGCAGCCTTGGACGCAGAACTCGCCAACCACGGTGGATTCCGCTTCTTCCTGGCAGCCTGCGCCGCAGGACTTCCAATCAGCAACAACTCCGGTCACCACAAAAAACGATACGACCGGGTGTAACTATCCCGCTTGATCCCGCTCTTTCTTTATTAATTCCCTTACCTGATATATACTGAACCGGATCGGCTCCCCCCCGATCCCGCGAGCAACCGTCGCGAAGTCCATAATGGGAG
>MIBM01000335.1:7431-11717 GCA_001830645.1 Spirochaetes bacterium RIFOXYC1_FULL_54_7 | reverse complement strand
TAATGCTCATAATATTGGTTGTCTATCGTATGCTCGACAAGGACAATCGCTCCCTGGAAAAAATAAAGAAATATACCGACAAACTGCGCGAGGAGCTGTCTGCCCATGCCGATGCCCGGGCGGAAGATCTGCAATCCTATGCGGTAGAACTTGAAGTACACCAGAAAGCAGCCCGGGAGATCCTTCGCAGGGTACAGACGGTTGAAGATGCCCTCAACTCGCGAACCGAGGCCCTTGGAGCCATGGCGGCACGGATAGCCGAATACGATAAAGCACTGTCGGAACTCAAGGAAATGAGTGCCCGGGTTGATGAAAACCTGTCGGTGATCCACGATGAAAGTGCCTTTGTCGATGGTGTAGCCCGTACCCTCAAATCAGCCAAGGAAGAAATGGAACGCCTGAAAGCGGCCGTCCCAGACATACGGGATGGCATAGCCGAGGATGCCAGAGCCACAGTGGAAGGCCTCCGTAGATCCATGAATGCGGATATTGATTCTTCCATGGAGTCCGTGCGCTCGGAGATTTCAACCCTATCAGACAAGGCTGAAAACAGCATTGCCACTGTGGAGTCCATGCACGCCGATGCGATCAAAGCGGCAGAAGGACGCTTCCGGATCATAGAATCCGAACTTGAGTCTGCCTTTGCCAGGGCCCGGGAAGAGGGAGAACAGCTGGAGGACCTGGCCTTCCAGAAATTGCGTGACCAGATAGAATCCAGGGGAACACGCCTTGCCGAGGCCCTGGAGACCAGATTCGATACTATCCGCGACCATGCAAAGGAACGGATCAACGAAACCCAGAGCATGATAAAGACGCTCAAGGCCGACTGGCGCAAGGACTCGGAGACAATACTTGCAGAGGCAAGTGCCAGCGGGAACTCCGCGGCCGACCGGATGGCCGCACGCATGGATGAGGCAGAGGTACGGGTTACCAAAGCCGAGGAACTGTACGAGGAACGCTACCAGAAAATCGAAGCCAAGGTGCGGGAGGCTGCCCTTGCCTTGCATACCAAGATAAAGGACAATCTCAAGGCCTACCAGGATGACCTGGGGTTAAGGCAGGCCGAAATCAAATCGTATATCAAAGACGGGCTGGCCGAGACCAAGGCCGAGGCAGATCGGGCAGCAGCGGAGTTTGAAGCCCAGCTGAGTGGCTTCCACAAACGTGGAGAGCAACTGAAGTCAGAGCAAGATACCATGCTGGAAGGCATACAATCATCCATCGCCTCGACCGGTCAATACGCGGCAACAATAGTGGAAGGCCTCAATGACAAGTTCACCATCAGAAGCGCAGAGCTTGAAAAACGCATCCTTGCAGATTTCGAACTCCGGGCTCTGGAATTGAGCGAACTGGTCGAGCAGGGTCTGACCCGGCTGGAATCCGTGCGCTTTGATGCGGACCGTATGGAAAAAGCCTTGCGTGATGCAATGGCCGGTATTGAGCGCCGGGTAGAAGAAGATTTTGCCCTCTTCGGCAAGGACCTGGCCGACAGGCAGGCTGCTTTTGCCCTGGACTTCAAGAACGAGGCAGCCCGGGTCCGTTCAGGTGTGAAGGATCTGGAGAACGACTTGAACGCTCTTAAATCAAAGGCGTATTCGGATGTTTCAGCCAAACTCAAGATTTTCGAGGACGAGTTCTTTGCTGATCTCCGCGAACGCAGGAAAGATGCGGATGACAAATTTGCCCAGTGGCGGACAGACATGGACGACCGCCTGGCCGCTGCCATCCGGGAGGCCGATGCCGCCCGGGCTGAACTGGACAAGGACTGGACCGAAGAAGCCAAGGCTTCCCTCCTTGAAACACAATCCAGGGTCGTCGAACAACTGGCCAAGATTTCAGCCCAGGTTGATGCCCACCGCCAGGCCATCTCCGAGCGCGTCGGGGAAGCCGACGATGCCCTTTCATCCCTCAAGGCAGCGGTCAAGGCCGATCTGGACGATGCCAGGAATGCGGCCAACGCCTACCTGAACGCGGAACTCGACCGTTTCAAGCACGACAGCGGCGAACGCATACAGGAGGCCGAGCGGAGTGCCCTGAAGGACGCGCGGCAACTGGAAGAGGACGCCCGCGCGGCCAGAACCAGGTACGAGGCTGCCAAGCAAGCCATAGAGGCTGAAGCCAAGGAACACCATAGCACCTTTGCCGTAGCCATGAAGACCGCCGAAACCGAGCGCTATGCGGCACTGGAAGCTCTGTCAGAGGCCTTCAAAACCGAGGCTGCAGCCATCGGCGCTGACTGGGAAAAGGAAAAGCGGAAGATCATCGATGCCGCAAAAACCGAGCGAGAGACCCTTACCCGGGATGTGCGTTCATTGTCTGACGAAATTGGCCGCTTCAGGCAGGAACTCAGCCAGAAAACAACCCAGGCCCTGGACGACTTCAACCGATCCTACGAGAACCTGTCCAACGATACGACACGCAGGGTACGTGATACTTCGCAGGCCATGGGCGTTTCCATTGATGACTTCAAACGCGAAGCCAAGACCCTCAAGGAGAACCTTGAAGGAACCCGCAACCAGTTGGCCGCGGCCCTTGAAGACGAAAAGAAAACACGGGAGCGTGTCTTCTCGGAAATGGACAAGCAGATCAAGACCTTCCAGGCCCAGACAAAACTGTTCGAACGGGCAGATGACCTCAAGCGCTCCCTGGGTGATGCCATGGAGTCCATGAAGTCCGACCTGGCCAGGGTGGAATCCCGCCGTGCCGAGATGGCCGAGCTGGAGACCCAGTACGGTCGCATCAAACGCCTTGAAGATGAACTGGCCCAGAAAATAGCGCGTTTCCTTGCAGAGAAGCGTCGCCTGGACACCATGGAAGACGACTTCAAACGACTTCTGTCGCTGTCCCAGGCTGTGGACCAGAAATTGGCCCTCGTAACGGCCAGCAACGACCAGCTGGCCCAGATACAGGCGGAGATACGCAGGCTTGGCCAGTCAGCCGACGAAGCAGCCGACAAGTACGAGCGCATGGAAAAGAAATCCAATATCCTGGACAGCACTGCCGACGCAGTGGACAAGAACTTCCAGGCCATAACCGATTTGGAACGGAACGTGCGCACCATAGATGCTGACATACGGGACGTGCCTGACCACATCATAGACCTCAAGCGATCCCTGGAGGAGGTAATGGCCTTCAAACCCAAACTGGATGCGGCTATAGTAAGGCTGGACGAGGTGGACGGGGCCATGGCTGATGCCGAGAAGCGTGCCGCGGAACTGAACAAGGCCAGGGAGTGGCTGGCCAGGGCCGAGACCCGTTTTGACGAGCTGAACAAGAAGTCCCAGGAGCATCTGAAGATGCTCAACGACATACTGAAGGACGAACCATCCACCGGACGAAAAGACAAAGGCGCACCATCGATCAGTGTACAGGAGACGGTCCGCAAGCTGTCGCACCAAGGCTGGAAGGTGGAGGAGATCGCCAGGGCCGTCAAGCTGTCCAGAGGCGAAGTGGAACTGATTCTTGAACTCGGAGGACAGGACTAAGGTGCCGGAGGTCCGTCTCCACCGGGTGGGCTTTTTTCGCCCAAAAGACCGGCCTCGGTCAGCAGGCTCACCAGTTCATCACGATCCACGAGCTCTTCATGGTCAACAAGCGCCTTGGCCTTCTCCTTGTCCGTAAAGCCGGCTGCCAAGGCCTTTGTAATGGCTTCCCTGCCTCCCTGAGCATCCTCGGCAATGGTAAGTCGAAGCCGCCCAAGTTCGAACCACCCTGCTGCATCGGCAGGGAGCTTTGCCAGCAGAGCCTTGTAGGCATCCATGGCATCCGAGTACTCGCCATTGCCCTCCCTGGCCCTGGCCATCGCACGAAGGCCATCTAAAGAGTCCGGTTTCAAGGCAAGGAATCGTCCAAGATAATCAACGGCTTCTTCATACTGTCCTGAAGCCAGGAAGAGCAGTCCCGCCCGATAGGCCGATGGCGCGTCATCCTTGCGCAGGGCCAGCAAGTCTAGATAGGCAGACAGGGCTTCATCAACCTGGCCTGCCCTATCAAGCAGGACAGCCAGGTTGAAGCGACTAGCTGCATCGCCTGCGTTCAACGCCAGCGCCTTCCGATACATGACGACCGCCTCGTCGTTTTTCCCCGCTTTATGCAGCACATAGGCCTGGAGGGACAGAAGCGCGGCATTGTCAGGATCACGGTTGACCAAGGGTTTGAGGGTCTTGAGAGCTTCATCGAATTTGCCGGCTTCAGCCAAAGCCCGGGCCAGATTGTAACCAGCCACAGCCTGGCCAGGATCCAGGGACAGGGCTCGGGACCAAGCCTCGCCCGCCTTGTCCCATTTG
>MIBM01000335.1:5816-7370 GCA_001830645.1 Spirochaetes bacterium RIFOXYC1_FULL_54_7 | reverse complement strand
CCTGGCGGCCTGGGTCATCGCCGTAGCACCGTCTCTTCTATGGTACGGATCTGGGAGCGGTACAGGCTGGCTATATTGGAGCCATAGTCGGCAATGAGCTGGATCATGTCACGGGGATGGTCGCCCTCGTCCCTACCGTTGATGCGGTCACCGGCATCGCCCAAACCGGGCATGATATAGGCCGACTCGTTGAGTACGGGGTCCATCCACAGGGTATAGACAGTCATGTTTTCTATGGCCCGCACCGCCCTGAGGGCACCCTTGAGGGCAGAGATTATATTGAAGCACAGGATGGAACGGGGTTTTACTCCCTGGTCAAGGATGTACTTTACCACCGTTACCAGACTGCCACCTGTGGCATTCATGGGATCGGCAAAAATCAGGTCCTTGCCGTCAAGATCTTCGGGCCTGAAGTACGAGCGGTCAAGATCCAGGACGTACTCCATGGTCTTCTCGTCCTTGGTATCATCCCTCTTGATCTTGAACAGGGCAAAAGGCGTCACATAGCCATGGGACGAAAACTCCTGTATCTCCTTGGACATGATGGCCGAAGGCAACAAGGCGCCTCTGAGCATCACGCACATGACGGTATTCTCGATTTTGTCGTCTACATTTGGAATCTTGTGCACCGCGTAATTCTGGACAGGGGAGGTAACCGGGGTCTGTACAATCAGGTAATTCTTGTTCTCGCTTTTCACACCACCAAAAGCCAGGTTGAAGAGCAGCTCGTAGGCCCGCTGGGTGTAGTAGGTAAATTCATGGCGCTGGGTGCCAACATCACGCAACTTGGCAATAAGCCTGGACGCTTCACCATGGCTTTCAGATGGGGTAGCAAAGGAATATACCTGAATGCGCGGTTCGGCCTTGCATATTTCCTGCATAAGCCCGCCCATCTCGTTGTACAACTCGATGAGTACAGCCTCTTCGCGGTGCCTCTCGGCCACACCCTTGGTAGAAGACAGTATGCTGTAAGACAGCATGGCCTTCCTGTACAGGCCGTCCATCTTCTCCATCAGCGCCCGGTCGTCATCGGTCAGATAACCATCAAGGTCCTGGGCCTTCAGTATGATCTTGTTCATGTATATTCCCCTTCCATATGTCGTCTGCCCTGTGCAACAAGTCTCACTATGGTCTTTCCACTCCCAGGGGCCAAAAAAATGGCGGCCGTCGGGCCGCCATCAGGGGAGCCCGGCCGGATCGCCGAGCAACGCTACCTGCGGACCACGTGTCCGTATGAACCGGAGCCGATACCGACCGCGTTGCCTTCGTCAAAATCAAGATGACATTCAAGGGCATAGGCAGGGTTTACCCGGCAGATGACATTAAGGAACACGGCACCACGCTCTCCATCAACCCTGAGATCTACAAGTTCGTTGTCCTTCACACCGAAGGCTGCAGCGCTGACCGGGTCGAAGTGGACATGACGCTTGGCTATGATGAGTCCCTTGTCCTTTTTTACCGATCCCTTGGGGCCTTCGATGACGAAGGGAGTAGAACCATCCAGCTTGCCGGATTCGCGGACAGGGCACGTGGGAACGCCAAGTTTAAAGACAT
>MIBM01000335.1:5621-5784 GCA_001830645.1 Spirochaetes bacterium RIFOXYC1_FULL_54_7 | reverse complement strand
CGTTCCGGCCCCAGGATGCGGACATTGGCTATGGCACCCTTGGGTCCCTTGATGGTGACTAGTTCTTCACAGGCAAACTGACCTGGCTGCAGAAGGTCCTTCAGCTTGGTCAATTGGTGTCCGGGACCGAAGAGGGCCTCTACGTCTTCACGGGACATATGCA
>MIBM01000335.1:2015-5611 GCA_001830645.1 Spirochaetes bacterium RIFOXYC1_FULL_54_7 | reverse complement strand
CAAGATGCTGGTAAAGGCTTCGGGTGGCATCCTGCAGTATACCAGAGATTCGGGCTTTTGTCACCGATTGGCGCTAGTCTGCCAGTTCGCTGACTATGGTTACCCCGCTCGAGGCTCCCAGCCGGTCAGCACCGGCTTCCAGTAGCTTGATGGCATCATGGTAACTGCGGATGCCACCCGAAGCCTTTACCAGCATCTTGTTACCCACGGTCTGGCGCATCAGCTTTACATCCTCCACCGTTGCACCGCCGGTTCCAAACCCTGTACTGGTCTTCACAAAACGCGCGCCGGCCTTCATTGCCGCCTCGCAGGCCTTCACCTTCTCGGCATCCGTCAGGTAACAAGTCTCGATTATCACCTTGACTATGGCAGGGGAAGCGGCCTTGACGACCTCCCGGATCTCTTCTTCCACATGTTTCCAGTCACCACCCTTGGCGGCCCCCACATTTATCACCATGTCGATCTCGACAGCACCCTGTCTCACCGCAAGCCTGGTCTCCTCTGCCTTGGTGGCTGTGGCGTTGGCGCCCAGTGGAAAACCTACCACGGTACACACCAGCACGGATGTCCCTGAAAGCTCTTTGGCACATAGGGGAACCCAACACGGATTGACGCATACGCTGGCAAATTTATTGGTTTTGGCTTCGACACACAGCTCCCGGACCTGCTGTTCGGTTGCAATGGCCTTGAGGACGGTGTGGTCGATGGTCTTGGCGATGGTCGCCTTGGTCCACTCTCTGGGCATGATGACTCCTTATACAGTAACTATTTGCAGGCCCCGATGGACCGCTTCGATACATGTCAGATCTCGAAACATTGGGCCAGGAAACTGCGCCGGGTAGAAACAAGTTCCTGCAATTCAACATACATGGCATGATTGGCCCGCTCGGCGATGGGATAGATGTACTTCTCGGTCTCGTCGGCATAACGCTGGATGAAGGCGACATCTATGGTGTAGCCAAGGGATATCATGTTGCTTATCCTGTCCGCCGACTTGAGAATCAGTGCCTGGGGGCTACCGAACTCCAGTATGCGGGTCAAAAAATCTTCTTTTTTTTCAACAGGCCTTCTGGTAACTTCCAGGACAAGCTTGAAGACCTCGCCGCCCTCCTCATCGAGGTCTACCAGTTTGTCACGGTCAAAATCGGGAATATCCTCCAGGATATCATGGACCAGTGACGCCTTGAGCAACACCGAGTCTATGTAACCATAGTCCATCAGGGTTCCCATGGTGTCTATCTGGTGACGGAACATGTTTCCGCCCGAGCGCCTGCGTTTGCCTATGAGGGAAGTAGCTAACTGGATATACGGCGCAAGGTGCATTTCCTTGAGCCGTATCATTTCTTCCTTGTCCATGGTCTCGGAGAGGTCGTGCCTGGCCACAGCCTTTATGGGACGCCCCGATTTCGCCATCGATCCTCCTATGCCAGATCTGCCAAGTGCTTCTCCAGCTTGGCGATACGGGCCTTGGCCTCGGCGAGCTTCTCACGCTCCCTGGCCACGACCTCGGCAGGCGCGCTTCCCGCAAAAGCGGGATTCCCGAGTTTTGCCTCCAGGCGGCTGGCAAACTGGGCCTCTTTGTCGGCCTCCTTGCGGAATCTGGCCGCAAGTTGCACCACGTCTACCGCTTCCCTTGCAAAAACATAGGTCTCGAAACCGCGTCCAGCAAGGGCAATCGCACCTGCCGGTTTGGTGTCCACAAAATCCAGGGCTTCTGAACCAGCCAGCAATGCAGCAAGTTCCGCACTTTGGGCTACGAAACCTGCGGAGGCAAACCCCTTGTCAAAGCGGATGGCCACCTTCAGCTTGCGCTCCTGGGGAATACCGAACTCCGCACGCAGGGCCCTGACCATGGTAATCATTTCCTTGAGGGAAGAAAAGGCCCCGTCAAGATCCGGATTGTTCCTGGCCGGCTCGGTCTCCGGGTAGGCCTGAATTATCAGAGCGCCCCGAGCGTTGGGTAGCTTGCCGTAGATCTCCTCGGTAACGAAGGGTAAAAAAGGATGCAGGAGCCGCAGGGACTCTTCAAGCACCGATAACAGCACAGTCACTGCCCGGTCCTTCTCGGCAGGATCATCGGACCGGGTGGACAGTTTGGTGGCTTCGAGGTACCAGTCGCAGAAATCGTTCCAGAAGAACTCATAAACTGCAGTTGCTGCATCGTTGAAACGATAGGCCTCGAAAGCTGCCCTTACTGCCAGTGCCGCATTGTCCAGGCGGTGGCGTATCCAGCGGTCGGGATTGTTGTATTCCGGATTCTGCACAAGGTTGCGGCCTTCCAGGTTCATGAGTATGTAGCGGCTGGCGTTCCAGATCTTGTTTGCAAACTTGGAGCCGAACTTGAAGCTTTCCTTGTCGATCAGTACATCCTGGCCCTGGCTGGTCAGGAAGGCCAGGGTGAACTTGAGGGCATCCGCCCCGTACTCGTCAACAATCTCCAGCGGGTCTATTCCGTTGCCAAGGGACTTTGACATCTTGCGGCCATGCTTGTCACGCACCAGGGTTGTTATGTACACATCCTTGAAGGGTGACTTGCCGGTAAACTCCATGCCCGCCATGATCATCCTGGCCACCCAGAAGAAGATGATGTCGTAGCCGGTTACCAGGGTGCTGGTAGGGTAGTACTTCCTGAGGTCGGCGGTTTCCTTAGGCCAGCCCATCACACTGAAAGGCCACAGCCAGCTGGAGAACCAGGTGTCCAGTACATCCTCGTCCTGGCGCAGTTCCGTGGATTTGCACTTCGGGCAGATAGTCGGCTCTTCGCGCTCCACCATGATGTACCCGCAGTGGTCACAGTACCAGACAGGGATGCGGTGACCCCACCACAATTGACGGCTTATGCACCAGTCCCTGATATTGGTCAGCCAGTGCTCATAGGTGTTTTCCCAGCGCTGGGGATAGAATTTCACGTCTCCATCCCGCCAGGCCTTAAGGGCCTTCTCGGCCAGGGGCTTCATCTTCACGAACCACTGCTCTGAGAGATAGGGTTCCACCACAGTGTGGCAGCGGTAGCAGTGGCCTATCGAGTGGCTTATGGGCTTTTCATCCACAAACAGCCCCAGGGCCTTCATGTCCTCTACCACTACCAGCCTGGCATCCACGGCCTTCATGCCCCGGTATTTCCGGGGAACGTTCTCGTTCAGGGTCCCATCCGGGTTGAGCACATTGATCCGTTCCAGATTGTGGCGGTTGCCAACCTCGAAGTCGTTTATGTCATGGGCGGGAGTAATCTTTACCAGGCCCGTCCCGAATTCGCGGTCTACGTAGGAATCGGCGATGATCGGGATAAGGCGGTCGGTCAGAGGCAAAGCCAGCATGGAACCAACCAGGTCCTTGAAACGCTCATCTTCCGGATGGCAAGCCACGGCAACGTCACCCAGCAGGGTTTCGGGACGAGTGGTCGCTATCTCTATGTAGCGGCCAGAGCCGTCGGCCATGGGATAGCGCAGGTGATACATGGCACCCGGCTTGTCCTCGTGTTCCACCTCGTCATCCGCCAGGGCGGTTCCGCAGGATGAACACCAGTTGACCAGGTACTTGCCACGATAGACCAGGCCACGCTCATAGAGGGTCACAAAGACCTCACGTACAGCCTC
>MIBM01000335.1:0-1975 GCA_001830645.1 Spirochaetes bacterium RIFOXYC1_FULL_54_7 | reverse complement strand
TCCAAACTGGCGCCCAGGCGGCGCAGCTGCTTAAAGATTTGGTTGCCAGACTGCTCTTTCCACTTCCACACCTCAGCCAAAAAGGCCTCGCGGCCAATGGCTTCGCGCTCAATGCCTTTGGCCAACAGTTCCCGCTCGACCACCATTTGGGTGGCGATTCCGGCATGGTCGGTGCCGGGCAGCCATAGGGTTTTGTAACCCAACATCCGCTTCCAGCGGATCAACACATCCTGAATGGAATTCACCAGCGCGTGGCCAATGTGCAGGCTGCCCGTCACGTTGGGCGGCGGAATCACGATGGAAAAACAACGATCAGAATCAGAAGAATCGGGGTTAAAGAGTTGGTTGGTTTCCCAAAACTCGTACCATTTGGCTTCGATGCTGGTTGGGTCGTACTGCTCCATGGCCTTGGCGGAAAGACGTAAAAAAGGTCAGATTACCGGGCAAGGCGGGGTTTGGCAATGGAGGCCTTTGCAGGATTTAGAAAGCAAAACCAAGGTAGAAATGGACCAAGCCGGGAAATTGGTGAAGTTTCTTATAGGCGGGTTCTGCGTCTGCAAGAGCCTGCTCTGCTTCAGAGGTATTGGCATAGCCCGTATTGGTGGTGATGGAAGAGCTATAGGCATGATTGAGCACTTGGTTGTAGATCGCCCAATCGCAGCCGATTACCAACCCAAAATTAAACTGCCATTGGTTGCCAAGCCCCAAGCTGACCACAGAGGCTTTTGAAGTAACGGAACCTGTGGCCTCTGCCTGAACAGATTGCCCGCCAGAAATGATGGTTTCATTGGCGGTTGCCGTGCCTGAAAACTCGCGTTGATAATACCCACCCAAGAGGTTGAAACTGTTTCCCACCCACCAGCGGGCGAACATCCCTTGGTTGGTGTAGCTGATGTTTCCTGTGACATCGCTCGAATCTAGGCTAACCGTAAAGGCACCGGATTCCACGCCCAAAAGCAAGGAATCATTCAGATAAAACCCCAAAGCAAGGGGTTGGCTAAGAGCAGGAAGGGAAAGGCCAATGGGGGTGATCCCCACTTGAACTGTCGAGTCGTTTCTGGCTGCGGTGCTGGCACCATCGGCAGCAAAAATCGGCGTTGCAAAGATACAAAGAAGCAAGATGAGTAAAAAATGTCGCATGGTTCCCCCTAGATGGCTTGCAGCCCTTGTTTCCAAGCTGACTTTAAAACAGCCAGTGATGATTCCAATACCGTGGTTTCACCCTGGTGGATCACCAACTGGGGCTGGCAGTTGGTATAGCCTAAAAACTGGCAAGCCTGCCCTTGGAACATTGTTTCAAAGGCAACTTTTTGCTTGGGGTTGATTTCGGCTACAAGGCGGCTGGCGGATTCGCTGAACAATACTTCAGCCAAGGTTAATTTGCAATGTTTCATTAAATCTTCCAAATCCAACTCCAGGCCAAAGCCGCCGCCAAAAGCCATTTCGGCCAGGGTTACGGCCAACCCGCCATCGCTGCAATCATGCAGGCTCAACACCAACCCCTGGGCCACGGCTTGGCTGATGGTGTTGTAACGCAATTTGGCAGAGGGCAGATCCACCTGGGGCACCTGGCCGCCTTCCAGCCCCAAATGACGGAAGAGTTCGCTGCCCGCCATTTCCTGTTTGGTGTCACCCAAGAGATAAATATAATTCCCGCTGCCTTTGACATCGCTGGTAACAGCTTGGGTGGAATCTGCCATCACGGCCAAGGCCGACACCAGCAAGGTCGGTTTGATGCTGATTTTTTTACCGTCCAGTTGGGCATCGTTTTTCATGCTGTCTTTGCCCGAGATCAACGGCACCCCAAACCCGGTACAGTAGTCGTAAAGCGCCTGGCAAGCCCGCACCAGTTGGGCCAATTTGTGTTGCCCGTCTGGGGTTTTGGCCGATTCCACCGGGTCGGGCCAACAGAAGTTGTCCAAGGCTGCCAACTGCTGCAGACTGCCACCTGTGGCGATGATGTTGCGAATCGCCT
>MIBM01000334.1:3439-5434 GCA_001830645.1 Spirochaetes bacterium RIFOXYC1_FULL_54_7 | reverse complement strand
CCGATTACGGTTTGCATTACATCGACCAGTGCACGCCTGACGATACGCAGCCCTTCATGCTCTTCATATCGAACATCGAACCGCACCATCAGAATGACCATGACTGCTTCGAGGGGCCGATCGGCAGTCGCGAGCGCTTTAAAAAATTTACCCCCCCACCCGAACTTACCAGGGGCAAGGGCGACTGGGAAGCACAAATGCCCGATTACCTGGGGTGTTGCCATGCCCTGGATGCCAATCTAGGCCGTGTGGTGGCCAGGCTAAAGGAACGCGGGCTCTATGACAACACCTTGCTGATATATACGAGTGATCATGGTTGCCATTTCAAATCCCGGTTAGACGATTGTGTGCCTGGTGGATTTGATGATTACAAACGAAACTGCTACGAAGAGACCATCCATATTCCCATGTTGATTACCGGGCCAGGCTTCCACGCCGGCCAGCCCTGTGACCACATGGTAAGCCTGATGGACATACCGAAGACTATTGTCACCGCCGCTGGCGCTGATGCCGCGGGTATGCGTGGTCGGTCGCTCCAATCACTACCCGACTCGGTTGACGAAAATTCTGCGGTATACATCCAGATCAGCGAGTCGTACCTGGGCAGAGCCCTGCGCACGCAACGATATACCTACTGTGTGTATGATCCAGCTAAGAATCCAGTAAATGAAGCCAGCTCGGACAGTTATGTGGAGCGCTTCCTGTTCGATAATGTCGAGGATCCTTTGCAGAAGCATAATCTTGTATACGATCCGCTGCATGCCCGATTACGCAAGACATTACGGCTGAACCTGATAGAGGCCGCCCGAGCAGCCGGCGAGGGCGACATCAGCATCAGCACCGCTGAAGGAGTTTCCTGATGATTGCAACCATGACGGGTCGTGAACGTATCAAGGCCGCCCTGACCGGGCAGGCTGTAGACCGACCCCCGCTAAATCTAGGATCGTCATTCCATCTGCACACTGGCCTTCCTGACGATACCTTCCTGTGGGGCTGGACCAGGGAGCAACGATTCCTGGAGCTTCGTGAGTATGCCCGGCCTTGGTGTGATTCGTACTGTGGGTTTGAACCACCGCTGTTCAACCGCTATATGATGGTCTCAGCCCACCGTATCAGTACTGAAACCATACAGGTTTCGCCAGCCCTGCGGACCATCAAGGGACGGATCAGCCTGCCTGGTGGTGATGCATGTTTCGAGGACCATCAGACTGCCGGTTTTGCCACCGACTGGCATATAATCACGCCGGCCAGTGACCGGATTATACTGGACCATATGATCGAAGCGCCCTTCGAGGTCGACGAGTCTGCGCTTGAGCAGACTGTCCGGATGTTCCGGAAGCTTGAGGCCGATCTCGGCGAACATGGCTATCCACAGTTGTTCCTTCCCTCACCGGCGGTAGCCATATCGCACGGCATGCACCTGGAGGACTTTCTGGTGCTGTGTCTTGAAGAGCCGGATACGGTGCATGACTACTGCAAGGAAATAACCCGCCGGATTTCCCTGTGCATTGAAGCCTTGTTCTCGCGCATCAAGCCGGACTGTGCCTTCGTGTTCGGTGGCTCGGAGCAGTTTACACCACCCTTGATGCGCCCGGATTCTTTTGATGAATTCGTGGTGCCCTATGAAAGCACCCTCGTCAAACAGCTGAAGTGCTATGGCGTGCCGCTGGATTGTCATTGCCATGGCCGGGTGGCGCATGCGATTCACAAGATCATGGAGATGGGATATGATGCAACAAACCCCGTAGAACCACCGCCACAAGGCGACCTGAGTATCCAGGATGCGAGGCGTATTGTCGGTGATCGTTTGACTTTGATAGGTAATATCGAGTTTGTCGAGCTGGAACACGGTGAGCCCCACGAGATCCGCAAGCAGGTACGTGAAATCATTGCTACCGGCAAGCAGCGTTTGATTATGACGGATGCTGCATTGCAATTGCGCCAGGCAGTTACCGAGCGGATGGATCTGAACTATCGGGCCTGGATCGACGAATA
>MIBM01000334.1:618-3412 GCA_001830645.1 Spirochaetes bacterium RIFOXYC1_FULL_54_7 | reverse complement strand
CTTCGAACGCTGGCAATTGCGAATCTGCTGCATTGGAAAGGCATCGGTACATGGTAAATCAGCGGCCTACCATCAAGATGATAGCCGAGCTGAGCGGGGCGTCGCGTGGAACGGTGGATCGGGTCTTGCACAAGCGTGGCAATGTCAATCCAGAGACAGCCCGTCGCATAGAGGAAACCGCCAAGGCCTTGCACTACCGTCCAAACACTGTCGCCAAATCGCTGGCCACCCAGCGACGTAACATCAAAATTTGTGTCATCCTTCATATCCAGGGCAACCTGTTTTTTGATGATGTGGTCAGTGGTGTCGAGAAGGCGGCCGCCGAAATCAAGGATTTTGGCATAGCCGTCACGGTTCGGCGTGGTGCCAACTTTGATGTAGAATGCCAGCTGCGCAATATCGATGCAGCCGTCCACGAAGGTTGCCGGGCCATCATCCTGGTGCCGATCAACGACCCACGCATCACCACCAGGCTCAATGATTTGCATGACACGGGTGTTCCGGTAATCTTCCTGACTTCGTATCTAGAGCAGACAGCCTGCCTGTGCCATGTCGGTTGCGACTACTACAAAGCCGGCCGCATTGCCGCAGAACTGTTCAATCTGGTCTCCGGAGGCCGTGGCCGCATCGGCATCGTCACACCGCCTTGTACCCTGCTAGGTGTGAATCTACGTATTCAGGGACTTCGTTCGGCCATCGAACAGGAATATCCCGGCATGCGTTTGGTCGCACTCAGCGAGGTACCGGGTGATGAAGTTCTTGCCTATCGCTACACCCGGGACATGCTGCTAGCGCACCCTGAATTGGATTGCGTATTCTACTCGATAGGCGGCTTGAGCAGTGGCCTGAAGGCAATCGCAGAACTGGATCCGCAACACAAGTTGCGTATTGTGTCACTCGATATGATCCAGCCGATTGTTGATGCCGTCAAGGGTGGCATGATCATGGCCACCATCTGCCAGGAACCGATTGCCCAGGGTTATACGGCAATCAAGGTGGCTTTCGATTATCTGCTTGCACACACAGAACCGGCATTGAAGAATATACTAATCGATCCTTCCATAAAGATCCGGCAATCTTTCCATGAGACCGGAATATCCGGAGCAGTACTTGCCGATCCGGATCGGTCAGTCGATGCTGCCTCTTGTGTACCATTTAGCTGAGTTTGTCCCAGCCGATTGCTACCATGTAGTACAAATACATGCGTGTTCGCGCGTAAAATGTTTTTATGACCCTATATCTGACAAGTATGCGCAACAATACATATTATTAGACAGAATAGGGGACATGCTACATAATATGTGCTATCGCGCGTACAAGGATGAATTCATGGAATCAGCCCGCACTGTCCCTGAGATTGCCAGAATCATCAAGGCCACCCGTAAGCAGCAGGGGATACGGCAACAGGATCTTGCGGACCTCTCAGGGGTCAGTTGCCGGTTCCTCTCGGACCTGGAGAACGGCAAGGCCTCGGTGGAGCTAGGCAAGGTTCTGGCTGTTCTGGCCACCTTGGGGCTGGAGCCACTGTTGCGCCCGCGGAGCAGTAAGGTCGGGCACGATGGGTATTGACCGGCTTTCCGTATATCACCGGGAATTCCTTGTTGGAACCCTGGGCCGTGGAGAAACGGAGCGGATGGTTTTTGACTACAGCCCTGCATGGTTGCAGAGGCCAGATTCCTTTCCGGTATCCAGGAGTCTTCCCCTTGATGGAAAATATCAGCATGGTAGTGTCGACCATGCCTTCTTTGCAAATCTGCTTCCCGAAGCGGGGGTCCGGGAGACACTCTGCAGGCATTATGGTATTTCAGTTACCAATGACTTCGAACTTCTTCTAAGGATTGGTGGCGACTGTGCAGGGGCACTCAGCCTTTGCCCGGAAGATGTAAAGCTGACTGCCGAACGATCGTATCGTCCCCTCTCCGGTGGAGTGCTGGAAGCTGCGCTGCGGACAAAGCTTCCGGCTGGGCGCTTGCTGGCCGAAGGGCTTTTACGGTTTTCACTGGCGGGTGCCCAGGCCAAGTGGTCTGTCTATCTGGATGGAGATGAGTTGTTCCTGCCCGAAGGCGGTTTTCCTGGTTCCCATATCCTGAAATTCGATAGCCTGCGGTTCAAGGGTACGGGATGGAACGAGGTTTTCGTCTCTTTTCTTGCACGGAAACTAGGGCTACCGGTTGTGGAAATACGGCCTTTTCGGGGATATACGCTGGTAAGACGCTATGACCGGAAACGGAATGAAGCAGGTTTGATCGAGAGGATTCATCAAGAGGACTTTTGCCAGGCTCTGGGTTTACCAGCAGGCCGTAAATATGAAACCGAAGGCGGGCCGGGGCTTGGCCAATGCCTCGCTCTTCTACGGGAGGCAAGCACTAAGCCTGCCATGGACATCATCAATCTTCTGCGTTGGCAGATAGCCAACGTCATCCTTGGAAACGCTGATGGTCATGCCAAGAATCTGTCCTTGTTGTACGATGGAAAACTATGCTGCCTTGCACCTTTCTATGATCTGGTGTGTACGGGAGTTTATCCGGAAATCACCCGAGAACTTGCCATGGCCGTAGGTGGTGAACGTGATCCAGGACAGATACGGAAACGGGATTGGATTGCACTGGCTGAAGGGGCGGGTATACGGCCCGGCCTTGTGTTCCGTCTGCTTGAGGATATGACCTCAAACCTTGGGGCAGCCCTTGCGGGATGGACAGCTGAGTTCACTGCCACCGTAGGCAAGGATCCGGTGATAGACAGGGTCCAGAGCCATATAAAAAAACAGCTACGGCGTACAAGGGATCTTCTGGCA
>MIBM01000334.1:353-599 GCA_001830645.1 Spirochaetes bacterium RIFOXYC1_FULL_54_7 | reverse complement strand
CACTTGACCGGGAAGGGCCGGCATGGCGCGCCGGGCTCCCATCCTTGCCAGCCCCCGCTCATTCCGGTTATTCTGGGCTGGCTGCAATCTTCATATTATTGCAAGCTTCATATAACCGAGGAACCCATGGCCCTTAACTGCGGTATTGTCGGGCTGCCCAATGTTGGCAAGTCCACCATATTTTCTGCCCTATCCAGTGCCAAGGCCGAGGCGGCCAATTACCCCTTCTGCACCATAGAACCCAAC
>MIBM01000334.1:0-193 GCA_001830645.1 Spirochaetes bacterium RIFOXYC1_FULL_54_7 | reverse complement strand
TCCGGGAGACGGGTATCATAGCCCAGGTGGTGCGCTGCTTTGACGACCCGGACATAGTCCACGTGGCCAACAGGATCGATCCCATCAACGATATCGATGTGGTAGCCACGGAGCTGGCCCTGGCGGATCTGGACACTGTGGACAAGCGCCTGGAGAAGGCCCTAAGGTCTATGCGCGTCCTGGGCGGGGAGCA
>MIBM01000333.1:8863-8955 GCA_001830645.1 Spirochaetes bacterium RIFOXYC1_FULL_54_7 | reverse complement strand
GGAGACGGACGAGCTGCTCCAGGAACAAGTCCTTGGCCACCGGCGACTGAAGCAGCATCTCCTTGTGATTGACCCGGGAGGTGACATGATAG